>USOZ01000269.1 GCA_900556525.1 uncultured Oscillospiraceae bacterium
GACTTTCCGCTGCCGCCGGACGCTTCGATGGAGGAAATTGAAAACGCCTGCAAAAAGGCGTCGATCCACAACTTTATTCTGAGTCTGCCAAAGGGCTACGAAACGGCGGTCGGGGAGCTTGGCGATACGCTTTCCGGGGCTGTTCGATCCATATCTATAGCCTCTCTTGTTTTTATCCTCTAGGTCGGGCAACGTCCGTTCCCTCTCGGGTCATCTGCAGCTTCTGCTTGGAGGCAAATATGTCAGCTCATTCGCCTGTTTTCTGCATTGCAGCCGCAATCAGCTCATCCGCCCATTTTCCACGCTGCAGACACAGTCTGCAATCCGCATCGTGGATTCCCGATGGGATACCAGCACGACCGTTTTATCCTTCTGCTCTTCTTTCAGTGCCTTTAAAATCACGCCCTCGTTGAGGCTGTCCAGGTTGCTGGTCGGCTCGTCCAGCAGAAGCAGGTTGCAGCCGCTGAGCATGAGCTTCAAAAGCGCAACACGCGCTTTTTCGCCGCCGGAGAGCGTCCCGATTTTTTTGAACACGTCCTCGCCGCTGAAAAGAAAGCTGCCGAGCGCCGTCCGCGCCTGAGTCTGAGTCATTTTCGGGTACGCGTCCCAAAGCTCGTCAAGCACCGTCTTTCCGTCCGAAAGTCCCGTCATGAGCTGATCGTAATACCCCGTTTTAACGCCCGGACCATAGTAAACATGGCCGCTGTCGCCGCTGTATTCCTTTGTCAGGATCTTAAAAAGCGTGGTTTTTCCGCAGCCGTTCGCACCCATGATAAAAACGCGCTCTTTTTTACGGACTGTGAAATTGACATTGCTGAAAAGCGTTTTCCCGTCGAATGAAATTCCCAGATTTTCGGCAGTCAGAATTTCATTTGTTATAGGCTCGTCGCAGTGAAAGCGGAAATTCAGCTTCTTCGGCGGAGTTTCGGGCTTGATAAGATCGGCTTCGAGCCGCTCTATCTGTTTTTCCTTGCTGGCAATAGTGATATAGTTGCGCTCTTGATTAAAGCGTTTTTGTTGTTCGATTATTCCTTTTATTCTGTTTATTTCTTCAAGCTGGTTTTCGTAATGCCGCCACGCAATCTCAAGATCCTCTTCTTTTTTCCGGCGATACGCGGTATATCCGCCTTTATATGCGGTCAGGTGTTTATTTTCAAGTTCAAAGGTGCGGTTTGTAACGCGGTCAAGGAAGAAACGGTCATGCGATATAATAATGTATGCACCCTTATAATCAAGCAGAAATTTTTCCAGCCACGCCAGCGCAGATATATCCAAATGGTTGGTCGGCTCGTCGAGCAGAAGCAGGTTTGCTCCCGAAAGAAGCAGCTTTGCAAGCTGCACCTTCGCTTTTTCACCGCCCGAAAGTACAGAGACAGGCTTTTCCTGCTCCTCCTGTGAAAATCCCAGACCAAGAAGGCTGCTCATCGCACGCGTGCGGTAAGTCAGTCCGCCCATTACCTCGAACTTTTCCTGCAATATCATCTGCTTTTCGAGCATCTCGGGCGACGTGTTCCCGCGGTCTATTTCGTCGTGAAGCTGTTCAAGCTGCGCTTCAAGCTCCATTACAGGCGCAAACACACTCAGCACCTCGTCGTACATACTGACCGTGCTGTCGCGAACAACGTGCTGCTCCATATACCCTAAAACTGCTTCCTGCGATTTTACGAATTCGCCCTCATCAGGCAGCATTTCCCCTCGCATAAGCCTAAAAAGCGTAGTTTTTCCGCAGCCGTTGCGCCCAACAAGTCCTATTTTATCAATTTTATCGACCTCGAAGGTCACATTTTTAAAGAGAAGTTCCGCGCCGAAATAAAACGCGATGTCTTTTGCATTGTATATTATCATTTCTGTGTCCTTTTTACTTGAGATTTGTTCGCTTAATACTAATCTTTGATCGTTCTATAGACAAAGGCTGCGTTATAGCTGACGAATTTGTTTATAGGTTGGTTTAAAGATTAGTATTATATCAGCTTTCCAAGCTCGGAATCGAAATCGTCCAGCAGAAGCCGCAGCGCCGTGAAGCTCATAAGGCTGTAATTATCTGCTCCGCGCTTTTCAACGGGGATCTCAAGCGGCTCGATTATTTTTCCCGAAAGCGCTGTAAGCTCGCGGTTAAGCGACACCATAAGCGTGTCGTCGGTCTCGCTTGTAAAGGATATTGTAGCCGTGTCGGAAAGCCCGCAGGCAACTGTCGGAACGCTGCGTTCGCGAAGAATACGGCGGTGGGCCTTGTCGTCCGCGTTAATTATCGCAGTGCAGCTTTCGGGGAGCGCCGCGGGCAGCCGCCCGCCCTGTTTAAGAAGTAGAATCCCTCCCGAAATCCCGCTGAAAACAGGCGCTTCGCAGTCGAAAACAAGCAGATTATATCCCGTTCCGAACCGCTCAACGCGGTTATCGCAAAAGTAAGTGATGTCATAGGTTTCGGAAAGCCTGCTGCGCACGAGCTGTCCGATTTTGTCGTTACCGCTGCTGCCGACAATAAAAATATCGGTCATTTTTCCCTCCGAAATAAAAAATCCCGCTTTGGTTAGTGTAACCGCTGCGGGATTTTTTAAACGTTATTTTATTTCAAATTCTGCGGTAAGCGTAATGTTCTCGATCGGCTTTACAACGCGGTATTTTCCGAACGTGAGCGGCTGCGAATAGAACGAGGGGTCAAGCGAAACCGAGGTCGACTGCTTGGTTGAATATGTTCCGATAAGATAGCCTAGCTCTATAAAAGACGCGTTTTCTGAAAACGGAACTTGCGTCCACACGCCGTTTTCAAGCCGTTCGAGGGTGTAGTCGCAGCCGAAACCGTAATCGGCATATTCCGCCGAGCCGACATATTCGTATTCAAGCGTGAGACTGCGCGTTTCCGCCGTAATTTCACTTTCGGCTATCTTCATTGTAATGTCGCCTTCGGTAAGCGGCGGATTTTCCTTGAGAACCTGAAAATATGTATCGTAATCCTCGCCGTTTATCTGCGTTACAATGCGGTATTCGCCAAGAAGTTCAAGCGGCTCGTAATCCGACATTTTCAGCGTTACGGTCAAAGGACTGTCCTCAGAAATAAGCACCTGCGCGGACGGATTTTCGTCCGGCGTGCTGCGCTTGACTTCCACCCAGCCGTTCTTCGTCTGCTTTTCGAGACGAGCACATAATTTTTCC
>USOZ01000270.1 GCA_900556525.1 uncultured Oscillospiraceae bacterium
AGGACGGCACATGTACCTCATTTCCTCAGCCGGCATTTCGTCTAAAACATTAGTCTCGTCCATATATCAATGCCTCCGTAAGGTACATTTCGACAAATACATATAATAACACACATTTTTCTTATGCTCAATGCCTTTTTTATTAACAAAAAGCCGTTGAAATGCCAATTATATAGTGGTATATTATCCGCAAATGCTCTTTTATCACAAAAGGAGAGACATATGAAAAGAACAGTTGCATTTTTACTTTGCCTTGTCATGGCATTTTCGCTGTGCGCATGCAAGGGCAATGAGCCGGAACCGACGGCTCAGCCTACAGCGCAGCCCACTCCCGAGGAAAGCGACACCACGACTACCGCTGCTTCGGATTCGGCGTCCGCGACTACCACGACCACCCCGAAAATCACTACGACTACCACGACCACGCTCCCGCCTCTCCCCGTTATGTCTCAGTATGAGGAAAAGTATAATGAAAACGAGGATCTGATTGGCTGGATAAAGGTTGACGGAACGCCTATTGATTATCCCGTAATGCAGGCGGAGGATAATTTCTATTATCTTTACCGTGAATTTGACGGAGTTGAAACAAAGAAAGGATCTATCTTCGCGGACAGCAAGTGCACATTCACAAGCCGCACACGCCCCGCGAACACCATTCTCTACGGTCACAACATTGCCGACGGCTCGATGTTCGCTAAGCTCACCGAATATTATCCTTGGAAGCACGGCGCGGCAACTCTCAGCCAGTACACGAACTACCCGACAGTTCAGTTCGACACTATCTGGGAAGAGGGTACATATAAGATCTTCGCGGCTATCTATGTAAATACAATGGAGGAGCACGGCGAAGTGTTCAAGTATTATAAGCAGAGAACTATCAGAAACGAAGGTCAGTTCTATGAATATATCGCAAAGATCATGGACCGAAGCGTTTTCTATACCGACGTTGACCTCGAATACGGCGACGAGCTTCTTACCCTTTCGACCTGCTATTATCCGCTCGGAAAAGAAGTCGATTCGCGCTTTGTAGTATTCGCACGCCGCGTAAGAGAGGGCGAAAGCGCAGAGGTAGATACCTCCAAGGCATATATCAACACAAGCCCGCTTTATTTCGATTATTATTATAAGGTAAACGGCGGCTCGTGGGCAGGCAGAAAATGGGATACGTCAAAGGTAAAGGGCTTTGACGATTATCTCAAGGACTTCCCGAACAGCGGAGCAGCAGAACCCACGATGTGATCTGAAAGGTCTTGATAGCAATGTCCGAATTTGAAAAAAAATCAAAAAGACCTGTTCGCCGCCGTCCTCAGCGAAAGAAAATGAACGGCTTCGAGCGGGTCATGAGCGGCATTTTCCCGTGGAAGGGCGATTCTGCGGGAGAAATCGTCCGTAAAATCATCTTTTTGGTGGCGATAATCGCGCTTGTTTACGCGGGCTTTGCCATGCTTGATTTCTATGTCTGGCGCGACAACCGCAACAACGAGGACGCGCAGTACTGGGCTGAACAGAAAAAGCTCAACGCCTCCGACGATAAGATAACCATTCTCCTGAAAGATGACGACAACTCTTCTTCCGACAGCTCCGGCGAGGAACAGGAGGTCGAGGTTCTCGCCGAATACGTCAAGTATTATGAGCAGAACAACGACTTTGTCGGTTGGATATCCATGTATCCGTACATTCAGTACCCCGTAGTTCAGGCGGACGATAACGAATATTATCTGAAGCACCTTTTCGACGGCGGCGCAAACGCGAACGGCACGATCTTTGCCGATTATCAGGGCAAGATCTCGGCGACTGAAATGCCGAACAACCTGCTGCTTTACGGGCACAACCTTATCACGAACAACTATTTCCAGCCGCTCTCGAATTTCAGAAAGCAGGGAATAGACTTCCTCAAAAATAATTATCTTATCGAGTTCGACACGCTCTATAAGCGCAATCAGTACAAGATCTTCTCGATTTTCCTCACCAACACGAAAGAGGAACACGGCGAGGTTTTCGACTACTGGAACAAGGTCTATTTCGATTCAAAGTCCGATTTTGACAGCTACATTGCCGAGTGCCTCGACAGGAGCTATTATTATACGGGCGTTGACCTCGAATACGGCGACGAGATAATAACCCTCTCGACCTGCGACTTCTCCATGTTTACGGATATGCGGCTTGTCGTTATGGCGAGAAAGATCCGCGACAACGAAAGCCCCACGCTCGACCCGAACACGTTTATCGACAACAGCGGTTTTGACGAGAACGGCAATGTAAAGCGTAAAATGTTCGACGCATATTACAAGCTGTATAACTGCGAATGGGCAGGCAGACAGTGGGACACCTCATATATAAAGGATTTTCAGGGATAAATAACGATAAAAGTGCAGAACAAGGGAAGTGCTGATTAAATCGGGTGTGCAGATTGCGCAGACAGTTTTTCCGTGCAATCAGGTGGAAAATATGCAAGTAAGATGCGTGCCGCGATTTATTCGGTGCTTCCCAAAGATTGAGAAAGGGTGATTGAATGGGAAAAGGTTCTCTTTATCGCTCAAAAATAAAGGGCTAATCGAAAAAAGCGGGTGGATTTTGTGCCACTCGCTTTTTCGATGAAAGAAAACTTACATAAAGTTCTCTTCAATATTACTGATAATTCTGTGATACCCTTCCAGTGTTACCATTCCGTCGGAGTCTTCCACTCGCTTGCCACTACACTGTACCAACACTTCACCTAACTGCGGGTGCATCCATGGATATTGTAATTGTACCACCTTATTTGCTGTCATCATCCTCTTTACATTTTGCCATACATAATCACGGTATTCTTCCTTAATTCTGCTATGCCAGAACTCATAGCATTCCTGAGGCATGTACTTTCGATCCAGCCCCATAATCCGTTCCATCGTTTCATCCGGGTGCAGTTCATAATTCCTCTCCTCTTCGTTAAAACGAATCAGCCACAAGCCCAGATCATTCTCTCGCAGGATGTCTTTTACATTGAAATAAATAACATGTGCTTTTTCTTTATACTGATAGATTTTTTGAACAAAATCTTTCTTTTTCTTATATTCCTTAAATTTTCTCTTTAGTCCTCTTTGTTTCTTAAGTATTTTTTGTTCCAAATTCAATAATTTATCAATT
>USOZ01000271.1 GCA_900556525.1 uncultured Oscillospiraceae bacterium
AATGGGGCTTATGCCGACCGAGCTTGAACACGCTTACGATGCGCGCGACGCAGCTTTGCTTGAAAAGCTCAATGTCAACCTTTGCATGAACTGCGGTGCCTGTACTTATGTCTGTCCCGCGCGGCGCAGTCTTTCGGAAAAAAATCAGCTCGCAAAATTGTTTTTGCAGGAAAATAAAAACTGAAGTGGGGAGGAAACAAAATGAACAGTTATCTTATTGAGCCTTCGCCGCATATCCGAAGCACAATGACGACCCAGAAGGTCATGCTTCACGTTATCATTGCGCTATGTCCCGCCGTTATCGCGGGTACGGTGATTTTCGGACTGCGTGCGCTTTTGCTTTGCGTTCTCTGCCCGACTTTCTGCGTGCTTTCCGAAATGATATTCAATAAAATAACCAAAAGACCGCAGACGATATACGACCTGTCAGCTATTGTTACGGGAATTTTGCTTGCGCTGAATTTGCCTGCAACTCTCCCGATATACATGGCTGCGATAGGTTCGGTCGTTGCAATAGTGATTGTCAAGCAGTTTTTCGGAGGCATAGGTCAGAATTTCGCTAACCCCGCAATAACCGCGAGAATTGTTCTCATGCTTTCGTTCACTTCATACATGACAACATGGGTAAAGCCGTTCTGGTACACCGAGGGGACAGCCGACGCCATGACAACGGCAACGCCTCTTGCAATGGAAAGCGGTTTGCCGTCATATCTGGATATGTTTCTCGGTCTGCGCGGCGGCTGTATAGGTGAGACCTGCGCGGCAGCGCTTCTTCTCGGCGGAATTTATCTAACGATTCTTGGCATAATCAACCCGATAACTCCTGTCGTTTTTGTCGGAACCGTGGGAATTTGCACATGGTTTGCGGGCGGCGATGTACTTATGGAAATTTTGTCGGGCGGACTTCTCCTCGGTGCGATATTCATGGCTACCGACTATGCCACAACGCCGATAACATGGAAAGGAAAGCTGATTTTTGCGATAGGCTGCGGGCTTATAACCGTTGTAATAAGAAATTTCGGAACATATCCCGAGGGTGTTTCATATTCCATACTTATTATGAACATTCTCACTCCGCAGATTGATAAAATCACAAAGCCGAAGCCTTTCGGAGTTAAAAAGGAGGCAAAACAGAAATGCTGAAATACATAAAGCCTGTTATTGTCCTCGCACTTATCACAACTATAATTTCCGCGCTTCTTATTGTGACGTATAATCTCACATATAAGGACACCTCGGGTATAATAACCGAGGACATGCTTGCTCAGTGTAAAATGCTGGCAGGCGAGGGGGAGTACAGCGTTGTTGCCGACATAAGTACCCAGCTTCCCGAATCGGTCAGAAAGGTCATTACAAACCAAAACGGCGATATTCTTTTTGAAATTGTCGCAAACGGCTACAACAAAGGCGGTCTTGACCTGCTGATTTATATGAACAGCGACGGTTCGGTCGGGGGAATATCCGTGATTTCGATTTCGGAAACACCCGGTCTTGGAACAAAGGTAAATGACCACGAATTCCTGAATAAATTCTGCGGTATAGCGGAAAACGCTGTAATTGTAAAGCAGGCGCCCGTTTCCGAGAATGAGGTTCAGGCTGTCACGAGCGCTACATATTCGTCAAAGGGCGTTGCTTCGGCTGTAAATGACGCGATCGAGGCTTACAAAAGCATGGAGGTGTCGAAATGAGCTACATGAAAGAGTTCACTAAGGGACTTATTAAGGAAAATCCGAACCTTGTAATGCTGCTCGGTATGTGTCCGACCCTTGCCGTTACGACAATGGCAGAAAACGGGCTTGGAATGGGACTTGCGACGACGTTTGTACTCGTCTGTTCCAACCTCGCAATATCGCTCCTCAAAAAAGTGATACCTAATACGGTTCGTCTGCCTTGTTTTATCGTAATTATTGCGGGATTTGTTACGTTCGTAAGTCTGCTGCTAGACGCATTTTTGCCCAGTCTTGCAAACAGTCTTGGAGTTTTTCTGAGCCTTATCACGGTAAACTGTATTATTCTCGGGCGCGCGGAAATGTTTGCCTGCAAGAATAAGGTCCTTCCGTCCGTGCTTGACGGTCTCGGAATGGGACTCGGTTTTACCTGTTCATTGCTTATCGTCGGTTCGATACGCGAAATCCTCGGCACGGGTAAGTGGTTCGGAATGACGGTCCTTCCAGATTTTATTGAACCTATGACCCTGTTCATTTTGCCTGCGGGTGGATTTTTCACGCTCGGCTGCGTTATTGCTATTGTGGGAAAATTGAGCAAGAAAAAGCCGAAAGCGGTCGGCTGCAACGGCTGTCCCGGAAGAGCTTTCTGCAAACACGCCGAAAAGGAGGAAAGCGAAAATGGAGCTTGCTAAGAATCTGATGATAATTCTGATGACGGGGATACTTACCGAGAACTTCATTCTCTGTAAATTCTATGGAATATGCCCTTTCCTCGGCGTTTCAAAGACATTTTCGGGAGCGGCGGGAATGGGACTTGCCGTAACATTTGTCATGGTCGGTGCGACGGCGGTTACATATCCGATTTATTACGGAATTCTTGTTCCTCTCAACATCACATATCTTAACACGATTTGTTTTATTCTCATTATTGCATCATTTGTTCAGATTGTTGAAATGGTACTGAAAAAGTTCGTTCCTCCGCTATACAAGGCACTGGGCGTATATCTTCCGCTTATTACAACAAACTGCGCGGTCCTCGGCGTAACAATCATCAACATCGAGTCGGATTACAGCTTTATCGAAGCGCTTGTCAATGCGCTAGCGGGCGGTCTGGGATTTTTGCTTGTAATGGTTATTTTCTCGGGTGTTCGCGGGAGAATTGAAAAGTGCAACGTTCCTGCGGCTCTTTCAGGAACCCCCATAACATTGATAGCTGCGTCGATAACGTCGCTTTCTTTTGTAGGATTCGGCGGAATAGTTGACGGAATTTTCGGCGGCTGAGCTGAAATTATTATTTGAAAGGAACAAACGTATGGAACAATATGTGCTGCCGATTTTGTTTTTTCTGATTTTGGGCGCAGTTGCCGGAGTTCTTCTGACTGTTGCGTCGAAGCTGTTGTTTGTAAAAACCGACGAAACGGTCGAAAAAATAACCGAAGC
>USOZ01000272.1 GCA_900556525.1 uncultured Oscillospiraceae bacterium
ATCTGACGAAAAATCTGTCTGCGTAATCTGCATACCCGATTTAATCAGCACTTCCTTAATTTGTTTTTTGAGCAAGGGAAGTAATGATTAAATCGGTATGCGTAAAATATGCGAGAAAGATGTATGCCGCGATTTATTCAGTGCTTCTCTATATCTGCTTCTTTATTTTATTTAGCGCGCCTTTTTCGAGCCGCGAAACCTGAGCTTGGCTTATCCCGATTTCGTTGGCAACTTCAACTTGTGTTTTTCCCTGAAAAAATCGCAGATTGAGTATACGCTTTTCACGGCTTCCCAGCCCGGCGATAGCTTCTTTAAGCGCAATTTCTTCAAGCCAGTTTGTATCGTCGTTTTTATCGCCGATCTGATCCATTACATATATAGTGTCGCCGCCCTCGGAGAAAACGGGTTCATAAAGAGAGATTGGCTCGGTTATAGCTTCAAGGGCGATTACTACGTCCTCACGTTTACATTCAATAAGCGCGGCAATTTCCTCTATCGTGGGTTCGCGTTTCTTTTCGGCGATAAGCTGTTCCTTTGCCTGCATTGCGCGGTAAGCGAGGTCGCGCAGAGAACGGCTGACCCGAATTTGTCCCGAATCGCGGATATGGCGCTTTATTTCACCCAAAATCATAGGGACAGCATAGGTTGAGAATTTAACTCCAAATTCAAGGGAGAAATTGTCGATAGCCTTTATCAACCCGATACACCCGACCTGAAACAGGTCGTCGGGGTTTTCGCCTCTTCCTTGAAAGCGCTGTATAACGCTGAGCACAAGGCGCAGATTGCCGTTTATCAGTTCTTCGCGGGCTTTCTGGTCGCCTTGCGCGACCCGTTTCAGCAGTTCGACCTTTTCCGACTCTTTCAGCACTTTGAGTTTTGATGTATTTATGCCGCTTATTTCAACTTTTCCGTAATACATTTCGTTCACTCCCCGAAAAATCTTTCAAAAAAAGTATTGACTGCTCATGCGGCAATATTCTGTATTGTGAAGTGGTAATTTATGGTGAGCGGGCTGTTATGCCACAAAGTTGGATTTACGGCGATACTGCGCGGGAGGAATTGAAAGCCGCACCGCCCGCCGACGAAGGGGCGAGGGAGCGTTTTGCGGAGCAAAACGCGGACAAGCTCCTTCAGGAGGCGGGCGGTTTGCTTCGCAAACCCCACCTGAACCGCGGCTTTTGTTATCACCGCTTTCTTCCACACCGCGGCGCTCCGCTGCTGCGCAGCTTCGCGCCGCCTTCCCACCATTCCTTTTTCACAAATCGAACAGGTATTTTTCAGGTAAATGTTGTAAAAATGAAAAGGCTTTGAAAGTTCGGGAAAAGCCGTTGACAGCGGCGGCGAAAGGGCGTATAGTTAAGTCAGGCAAAGAAAAAAGAACTTTTGGGGAGTGATTTTATGGCGGACTTTCAGGGCGTTTTTAAGCGCAGTGAAATAAAATATCTTGTCGATGAGGAGCGCTTCGGGGAGTTTATGGAGGAAGTGCTTCGGCACATGAACCCCGACGATTACGGCAGAACCACGATATGCAGCATATACTTCGACACGCCGCAGTGGCTTCTGGTAAGGCGGTCGATAGAAAAGCCCGTGTATAAGGAAAAGCTGAGGCTGCGCACTTACGGAGTGCCGAGTGAGGACAGCAGCGCGTTCGTGGAACTGAAGAAAAAATATAAGGGAATTGTTTATAAGCGGCGGATAAAGCTGCCATACCGCGAGGCGCTCGACTGGCTCTGCGGCGGGGAAATTCCCGAAAATATGGGGCAGATAGGCGAGGAAATAAGCTGGTTTCTGGACAGTTATGAGGGTTTGCAGCCTGCCGCCGCACTGTTTTACGACAGGACGGCGTTTTATGGGATTGACGACCCGCTGCTTCGGCTGACGGCGGACGAAAATATACGGTTCAGGTGCGACGATCTCGACCTTACCGAGGGAGATTCGGGCGTTCTTCTGACAAAGCCGGGCGAAAGGCTCGTTGAAATAAAAATTGCGGGCGCAATGCCGCTCTGGCTCGCGGAACTGCTGAGTCGGCTCGAAATATTTCCGAAGTCGTATTCAAAATACGGCAATGCATTCATGAATATACAAAAAAACATTTTTGAAGGAGAAAAAGTCAATGTCTGATTTATTTTCAAGCGTTCTCGGAACAAATCTCACTCTCGGTTCATATCTTTTGTGCATCGCTGCTGCGTTGGTTTGCGGCGCGCTCATCGCTTTGGCTGCGAGAATTAAAACGCGCACGACCCGAAGCCTGTTGGTTACGCTTGTGCTGCTTCCCGCTGCGGTCGCGACTGTGATAATGCTTGTGAACGGAAGCGTCGGGACGGGAATTGCGGTCGCGGGCGCGTTCAGCCTTATACGCTTTCGCTCTGTTCCGGGGAATGCGCGCGATATTGCCGCGATATTTATTGCTATGGCGGCGGGACTCGCCTGCGGAACGGGATATATCGGCGTTGCCGGGGTATTTGTTGTGATAATGTGTCTGGGGCTTGCGGCTTTTTCTTTTTTTGGAAGCGCGAAGAGCAAGCCTAAGGAACTCCGCATAACCATTCCCGAAAACCTTGATTACAGCGGGCTTTTCGACGATCTGTTCAAGGAATATACTTCCGAATGTGAGCTTGAAAGCGTAAAAACGACCAACATGGGCAGCCTCTATAAACTGCACTACAGCATTGTTCTTTCCGATCCGTCAAAAGAAAAGGAATTTATCGACAAGCTGCGCTGCCGCAACGGAAATCTCGAAATTTCGTGTGCAAAAGCTCAGACTCTTCCCGAACAGCTCTGAAAAATATAAAAACGCCGTACTGAGTTTCAAAATACTCTGTGCGGCGTTTTATATATGGACGTGTTACGAAAAATATTTGCATATAAAAAGCTACGGAAATGTTGCAAAACGGCGGGAATTGTGATATAATAAAAGAAGTGCTGATTAAATCGGGTATGCAGATTGCGCAGACAGATTTTTCGTAGACTTGTATGAAAACGACGCAGGAATACTCGATGTATTTCAAGGAGTTTTCATGCAAGATTACGGAAAATATGCAAGCAAGATGC
>USOZ01000273.1 GCA_900556525.1 uncultured Oscillospiraceae bacterium
CCGCATATCTACCGCAAGAATATGCTTGAGGCCGCCGCAAGTGTGTTCGGGCAAAACTCGATGATGATTACAAAAAGCGCCGCCGAAAAAACAAAACTCTGCTACAGCGATGCCACAGTGCATCTGTATTATGACAGCTTTCAGAAAGCGCTTGAAGCGTGTGAGCAAGCCGAAAAAAACGGTATTCACGCAACTGCCGGACTCAATCTTATGATATATTCAAGAATAGACAGAGTAAGTGCCTTTATCGAAAAGATTCTGATTGTTATACTGCCGCTTATATGTGTTTCAATGCTGCTGTCGGCGGCATCCGCACTTTTGCTGTATTATTCGGACACCGCACAGAGAATAGCTGTGATGAGAGCGCTCGGAGCCACAAAAACGGATGTGTACGGAATAACTCTTGCGGAAACGGTTCTTGCTGTTTTTGTTTCGGGTATAGTCGGATTTCTGCTGTCGGTCGGTGTAAATGCCGTGTATAACATATGGCTTGAAAGCTATTTTGATTTATCTGTGCAGATTATAAGCGCTGTTCAGCTTATCGCAGGTGCGGTATCCTGTATGTTTATGTTTGCTTGTGTACTTACAGCGTCTTTTGTAACAACGATAAAAATCTCATCTGCATCTATAGACCGTATGCTGAAAGGCGAGCGTTGATGCCCTCACGCCTGCATAGCTCCCTTCAGCATCTGCTTGTCACGAGGCCGCAATTTCCGTATGCGCCTGTGCCGATGCAGCTTGGAGGCGACAAACAGAGCGTGACGTTTCAGGATAAAACATATAAAATTGCACAGTAACAATTACGGCACACTTAATATACACGGTGTGCCGTTCAGACTGTAAAAAACCCCGATTTGTAAGCAAGTCGGGGTTAAATTTATGCCAAATCATTCCTTTGCACAGAAATTACGCTCAATAACAGCGAAAAACGAGGAAAATATGCGCTTTCTCCAGCTATGGATCGCATATTTTTTGAGTTCCATTGCAGCGAATTTAAGCCTGACCCAATTTGTTACCTGAGCCAAGCATTTCTGCTTGACTTTTTTGACAGTCTGTATCACCGAAAATTTCGGGGAATTTTCTATATTTTTAAGAAAAAGTATTGACAAAATTAAAAAAGTGCGCTAAACTGTGATTAGTGTATATATACAGTTTACAGGAGAAGACTATGAATATCATTTTAAGCAACAGTTCAAACGAGCCGATTTATGCGCAGATTGAGGCTCAAGTTAAGCAGCAGATAATGAGCGGGGAGCTTTCGACCGGGGAAGCTCTGCCGTCGATGAGAACGCTTGCGTCGCAGCTCAGGATAAGCGTTATCACGACAAAACGCGCCTACGAGGAGCTTGAGCGCGATGGTTTTATCGAGAACTTCGCCGGAAAGGGCTGCTTTGTAAAGCGGCAGAACACGGATTTTCTGCGTGAAGAAGCGGTTCGTCAGACCGAAGAGCTTCTGGGGAAAGTCTGCGAAAAGGCGAGGATTTGCGGTCTAACCGCAGATGAGCTTAAGGAAATGATTGACATTATTTACGGAGGAGAATGAAATGTGCGATTATCAGAACGCAATTGAAATAAGCGGCTTAACGAAGCACTATGACGGGTTCACGCTCGACAATGTGAGCTTTAGCGTGCCCGTTGGGAGCATAATGGGGTTTATCGGACAAAACGGCGCAGGAAAATCCACGACAATAAAGGCAATTTTGAATATCATCGGGGTTGACGGCGGCGAAATAAAGCTGCTCGGAAAAGATTACATTAAGGACGAATACGAGGTAAAATCGCAGATTGCTGCGGTTTTCGACGAGCTTCCGTTCTACGACAAATTCAACGCAGTGCAGATAAACACGCTGTTTCGCGGGCTTTACAAGGCTTGGGATAGCAAAACGTACTTCGGTTATATAGAGCGTTTCGGACTGCCGAAAAAGAAAAAGCTGAAGGATTTCTCAAAGGGAATGAAAATGAAGCTGCAAATCGCAACGGCACTTTCGCACGGCGCAAAGCTGCTGATAATGGACGAGGCAACGACGGGACTTGACCCTGTTGTAAGAAACGAAATTCTCGATATTTTCCGCGAGTATTTGCAGGACGAAACTAACAGTATTCTTATGTCCTCGCATATAACAAGCGACCTTGAAAAAATCGCGGACTGCGTGACGTTTATCGACAAGGGAAAAATACTTCTTTCGGGCGTCAAGGACGAAATTCTGGAAAACCACGGCTTGATAAAGTGCCGAAAAGAGGAGCTTTCGGAGATTGCAAAGGAAGATTACATAAGTGCGAGAATAAGCGATTTCGGTGCGGAAGCAATGGCTTCGGACAGAGAAGCCTGCCATAAAAAATATCCTTCCCTGCTTATTGAAAAGACAACGCTCGAGGAAATAATGCTGTTTTATGTAAACCGTGAGAAAAAGGAGTGGAACTGATGAAGTGGCTAATTTACAGCGAACTTGAGCGCTCGCGGAAAAGCGCGGTTTTATCCGTAATATTCACGGTTCTCGCAGTGGGAATTTTCGTGCTGATTGCGCTGAGCTTCAATTACGGAAACCTCGGAAAGCTGCCGATAGAAGCGAAAGAGAGCTTTTTTGATATGAACAACTCGGTTTCTGTTCCGCTGATTGCGATAATATCGGGATTTATCGTTGATGCGGCGATAGACGGGAGCAGAGAAGACAATTTGTGTTACAGATTGTTCCGCCGCTCGACGCCGATTTCACCGCTTAAATACTCGGCGGTAAACGTTATTATAATAAGTCTGTATTTCATAATAGGTCTGGGGCTTGCGTTCGGATTATCGGCGGTTGTTTTAGCGGTATCGGGGCTTGAATTTACGGTCGAACACGCCGCCGCGATATTCTTCTGCATAGAAGTCGTGCTTATGATGAACGTGATAATGACGATATTTCAGGCTTGTTCGCGCGTATCCAAGGACAAAGCGGGAATTATGATGATTATTATGTTTTGTATTCCGATGTTTATTATATTTCTCATCACGCAGGGAACGGCATTTGAGATTTCGCAGGAGGATATAAC
>USOZ01000274.1 GCA_900556525.1 uncultured Oscillospiraceae bacterium
GAGCGGTGACAGCGACACGATTGTTCCTTTTGATGAAAACGGTAAGCTTTTGTATGATTATTATAAAGAAAACGGCGGAGAAATTGAATTGCATATAAAAAAAGGCGGCGATCATCATCCACATGGACTTGATGATAATTCGCCGATTGCGGATTTTATTGTAAAGTATTATTAATAAAGATTAGGGTAAAAAATATAAGGAGTGGAAATGTCAATAAGGGCGTGTGAAGTTTTTTCTGTAAATTCAATTTCTCTATGACAAAATATCTGTTTTTAACGGGCAGGATAGCCGAGTTTAGGCTTTCCTGCCTTAATTATAATATAGCACGGATTTTACGCCATGTCAAGGGCGGTCTCACAAGAGACCGTGAATTTTACCCTTGTACATGGTGGAAAATTTGTGCTAAAAAAGCCGCCCGTCATACATGATCGACAACTCTCCGTAAACTTTACCCCAGTTTCTGAGCGGCATTGTCCATTTCTTTGTTGCCTCAAATGTCGCTAAATACAGTGCTTTCAAAAGTGCGGTATCGCTCGGAAATACACTTCTCTGGCTATTTAACCGGCGCAGCACACTGTTGAGACTTTCTATTGCGTTGGTTGTGTACATAACTTTTCTGACATCCGCTGAAAATTTGAACATCGGCGATATGACATCCCAATTTTCTTCCCAGCGTTTCATAGCATTCGGATATCTATCGTGCCATTTTTTTGTGACTGCTTGCATACGCTCATAGCCGCTTTCTTCATTTGGTGCATGGTATATACTCTTTAGGTCATTAGCAAATGCTTTTTTGTCTTTTTCCGCAACATATTTTAAGGTGTTTCGCACCTGATGAACTATGCAACGCTGATATTCGGTATTTGGATATGCTGCTGCAATTGATTCTTTTATCCCCGATAAGCCGTCGGCACATAGAATTAATATATCTTGTACTCCTCGGTTTTTGAGGTCATTTAACACACCAAGCCAATATTTTGCACTCTCATTTTCCCCTACGGTTATGCTCAATACCTCTTTTCTGCCCTCATCATTAATGCCGAGAATTATGTATGCAGCTATCTTTTTCACAATATGCTCATCACGCACAGAAAAATGTATTGCATCAATGAAAACAATTGGATATACCGCC
Source organism: uncultured Oscillospiraceae bacterium (assembly GCA_900556525.1). GTDB lineage: Bacteria > Bacillota > Clostridia > Oscillospirales > Ruminococcaceae > Ruminiclostridium_E. The sequence goes on from USOZ01000274.1 coordinate 1,134, forward strand.
GACAACGGTCTTTGCTGCCATTCCTCTATTTGAGGCAGTATTTTGTTTGTAACGGCAGTAACCATACTTTCGCTTACCTCACAGCCGTATATATCTTCTATGATATCTGATATTTGCCTTGTAGTCATGCCTTTAGCTGACATTGCAATGATTTTTTGCTCTATTGCTGATATGTCTTTTTTGCGTTTTTGCACTATTTGCGGTTCAAAATTACCATCTCGGTCTTGCGGAACATCAATCGGTATTTCGCCGTATGAACTGCGTAATTTCTTGTGTTTTACGCCGTTTCGGTAATCGGGATTGTCGCTGCGCTCATATTCATTATATCCCAAATGTTCGTCAAGTTCAGCTTCCATCATCTCTTGAATCGTTCCGCCTAACAGGTCTTTTAATGCCTCCTGAATGTCCTCTGCGCTCTTGATGTCATACTCCTGAATCAGTCCCGCTATGATATTCTTTTTCCCTTCACTCATTCTTTCTCGTCTGCGTCTTGCCATAAAAAATTCCTCCTATGATATTATTTATATTCTATCATAGAAGGAATCAAATTTACAGACTTTTTTTCACACACTCTCTCCACGTATTAAAGAAAATCAATATATTGCTTCTTTAATTCTTCATATCTATGCTGATTACAACAAACGACTTGGCGCTTACAAAATCACCTATGTCCTTCAGCGTGATTATGGCATAAACATCAGTGTCGGACGAGTGTACCGCCTGATGAAACAATTGCAATTGCCAAAAATGTCTACGGATAAACCTGCTGTCCGCAGCAGTTCTTCTGATACCGAAGTTTGTTGCAATCATTTGCATCAGAATTTTAATCAGAAAGCTCCTAATCTTGTGTGGGTTAGCGACATTACTTATATTAAAGCCGGAGGAATATGGTATTATTTGTGTATTGTCATGGATTTATTCTCACGAAAGGTAATTTCGTGGCATATATCTTCAAAAGCCAATGTTGAATTGGTTATTACAGCTTTTAAAAAGGCATACAAGAAACGAAATGCTCCGTATGGGCTTATGTTTCATTCCGATAGAGGCTCGCAGTATACTGCCTTCACCTTCAGGCAGCTTCTCGACTCTCTTAATGTTGTGCAGTCTTTTTCTAAGAAAGGTTATCCTTTTGACAATGCTTGCTGTGAATGTTTTTTCAAGTATCTCAAAAAAGAAGAAACAAATCGCAAATGTTATCATTCTTTAACGGAGCTTCAGTTATCTGTTTTTGAATATATTGAAGGGTATTACAACACAAAAAGACCACACGGAACGCTTAATATGCTTACGCCAAATGAAGCGGAAGCTTTATATTGGGAGCAGACAAAATAGCTTGCTCCCCTAAAAAAATTGTGCTTTTTTGTGTCTACTTACTTGACTACAGTTCAAATAAGCAATAATTTTGCATATGGAGGAAGATAAAGATGGCATTGGTTACGATAAAAGGAATAGCCCTAAAATCCCCGAGCAGCTATGACGCATTGACGGCAGATATAGTTGATGACGGACGAAACGTTCAGGGAAAGGGCGTTTTTGATATTATACGGACAGATGTGGCGAAAGTTGAAATGACATGGAATTATTGCACTTGCGCAGAATGGAGTACAATATTGAAGCTCTTTAACCCTAAATACGGTGGCAGCTTTATAAATTCTGTAAGATATTTCGACCAGTGCGCGAATGCATATGAAACACGTTCAATGTACGTGTCGGACAGAAAATCGGGGTTAGTTAATCTCAACCCCGATGGAAGCCCGAAAGGCTGGTCGGATTGTTCGCTGAGTTTGGTGGAGGTGTAATAATGGCGGTACAAGTGAGTCAAGCATGGGAAGATAATCAAAAGGCTGTTATAAGAAAGCGCGGTTTTGTAGATGTTGAACTCGGCGATGATAACAC
>USOZ01000275.1 GCA_900556525.1 uncultured Oscillospiraceae bacterium
CCCCTCGGAACGAACGACGACAGCTACTGCAAAGACAACGCCGACAGACAGAACGAATACCGCGAGGGGTATATCGAGCTTCTCAAAAAGATCCGCAAAAACAATCCCGACGCAAAAATCCTCTGCACTCTCGGCATAATGGGCGACCGGCTTTTCCCGACAATTCAGCAGGCGGTTTCGGATTACACCGCCGAAACAGGCGACGCTAACATTGACACAATGAAATTCACTCCGCAGTCCGAAGCCGAGGACGGAATTGCCGCAGACTGGCACCCGTCATACAAGACCCACACGAAAGCGGCAAAAATGCTCACCGAAAAAATCAAGGAAATACTTAATTTAAACTGAACATAAATCAGCGCGGCAGCGTGAACAAAAAATCTGAAAGGAAACAATATCATGGCAAGTGAAATTCGCGACGAAAATCTCTGGGAAAGCGGCAAAAGAAAAATCGACTGGGTAGAGCATAATATGCCCCTGCTCAGAAGCTATAAGGCTGAATTTGAAGAAACAAAGCCCTTTGCGGGACTTAAAATTGCGCTTTCGGTTCATCTTGAAGCAAAAACGGCATACCTCTGCAAAACGCTCGCGGCGGGCGGTGCGGAAATGTACATCACGGGAAGCAACCCCCTTTCCACTCAGGACGACGTAGCGGCTGCGCTGGCGCACGTGGGGCTGAACGTTTTTGCGTGGTACAACGCGACCGAGGAGGAATATCACCGTCACATCTCGAAGGTTATAGAAGTCGGACCGAACATTATCATTGACGACGGCGGCGACCTCGTAAACCTTATCCATAACGAATACCCCGAACTTATCCCGAACGTTATCGGCGGCTGCGAGGAAACCACGACCGGCATTATCCGCCTTATTTCGATGAACAAAGCAGGAAAGCTGAAATTCCCGATGATGCTTGTAAACGACGCAGACTGCAAGCACCTTTTCGATAACCGCTACGGAACGGGACAGTCGGTATGGGACGGCATAAACCGCACGACAAACCTTATCGTTGCGGGAAAGAATGTTGTCGTTGCGGGCTACGGCTGGTGCGGAAAGGGCGTTGCAATGCGCGCCAAGGGACTCGGCGCAAAGGTGATCGTTACCGAAATCGACCCTATTCGCGCAATGGAAGCGGTAATGGACGGATTTACGGTAATGCCTATGGTAAAGGCTGCCGAGATCGGCGACTTTTTCATCACCGTTACAGGCTGCCGCGACGTAATCACAGAGGATTCGTTCTATAAGATGCCCGACGGAGCTATCTGCTGCAACGCGGGTCACTTCGACGTTGAGGTCGATGTGGCAAAGCTCCGCGAGATCGCCGTTGAATCTAAGCTCGCGCGCAACAATATCATGGGATATAAGCTCTCGAACGGCAATACGATATACGTTATCGCCGAGGGCAGACTTGTAAACCTCGCAGCAGGCGACGGTCACCCCGCCGAAATAATGGACATGAGTTTTGCGATTCAGGCACAGTCCGCTCTTTATCTTGTAAAGAACAAGGACAAACTCGACAGCATGATCGTGAATGTTCCTAAGGAAGTTGACCGCGCAGTCGCGGAGAGAAAGATCAAATTCTGGGGCTTTGAAATAGACAAGCTCACCGACGTTCAGGAAAAATATCTTAACAGCTGGAACGCGGAATAATCAGGCAGGAAAAACTTCGGGGACTGATATCAGTCCCCGTTTTCTCGGAAAGGTGCGTAAAAACGTATGCAATCGGCATCTCTGGCTGTACTGAACCAGACCGTTATAATGTTCATAATCCTTATTATCGGCGCGGTATGCTATAAAGTGAAGCTGATAACCGACGAGGGGAAAAAGCAGCTTTCTTCGCTCGTCATGTATATCGTAAATCCGCTTCTGATTTTTTTGGCATATCAGACCGATTTCCGTGAGGAGCTTATCTCGGGATTGCTCTGGACGACGGTAATGGCAATAATCACCTACGCGGCATTTATCCTGCTGTCGAAGCTGATTTTCCGCGAAAAAGAGGGGCGCGAAGCCGCTATCGAGCAGTTCTCCGCTGTATATTCCAACTGCGGCTTTATGGGAACTCCGCTTATCTTCGGCGTTTTCGGCAGCGAGGGCGTGTTTCTTCAGAACGGCTTTATCACGGTATTCAATTTATGCGTGTGGACGCACGGAGTAATGACGATGCGCGGCGACAGAAAGGCTTCGCTGCTCCGCGCGGTAAAAACGCCTGCGGTAATCGCCGTTTTTCTCGGAATGATACTGTTCTTTTTGCAAATCAGGATACCCGAGATACCATACACAGCGCTGAACAACGTCGCTGAAATGACAACGCCGCTTGCAATGCTGGTCGCAGGCGCGTCGATAGTAAGCTCAAACCTAATGAAAAGTCTGAAAAATCTGCGCGTTTACGTTGTCGCGGCATTCAGGCTGATAATCTTCCCGATAATCGGTTTTCTGCTTATAATGTGGCTTCCCGCCTCGGATATGGCGAAGCTGATAACGCTGATTGAGATTGCCTGCCCAACAGCGACAATAGGGCTAATGTTCGCGATAACGTACAACAAAAACGCCGAGTACTGCTCGCAGATTTTCGCGGTCACAACGCTTCTTTCAATGGGAACTCTGCCGCTTATCGTATGGCTTGGTTCAACCGTTCTTGGACTTAGTTGAGGAGTTTAAATGGAAATTTTTGACATTGCGGTGATCGGAGGAGGAGCTTCGGGGCTCACCGCCGCGATGCACGCGAAACGCGCTGCGCCGAAGCTGCGGGTAGCTGTTCTTGAAAGGCTGCCGCGCGTCGGAAAGAAGCTGCTCGCCTGCGGAAACGGCCGCTGCAACTATACCAATACAAATATAAGCAAAGAAAAATATCACGGGAGCTGTGCGGAACTTGTTGACAATACCAGTAGCTTCGATGTACGGGATTTCTTCGTTTCGCTCGGAGTTTACGGTTTCTCCGACTCCGAGGGGCGCGTTTATCCGCTGAGCGAAAATGCAGGCTCGGTTCTCGCCCTATTGTCGCTGTTGGGCAGGCAATCTCAA
>USOZ01000276.1 GCA_900556525.1 uncultured Oscillospiraceae bacterium
CAGCGGGAGAGAGCTGCTCGTGCGGAGCGCGGCGTTAGCGAAAGTGCGGGAGGGCGGAAAGATGGGGAAAGCCGCGGGGAGCTTGTAGGGCAATGCGGCTTTTGGCAGGTCAGATTATGCCGAACAAAGCGAAACGCCGCACGGGGCAGGATAGTGCTATTGGGATTATCCAGCAGCCAGAAAAGCTGATACAGCGTGATAACTGCGGGCGAGAAAACGAGCGTTTTCGTCGAAAGGGCGAGGAAAACGCCGAGAACTGCCGCGAGAAATACTCCCGCAAGCATGACCATCTGGGAGATGTTCACGTCCTTCATGATTTTCTTTGCGGCGCAGATAGCGCGCGCAAATCCCGCAAAATTACCGTTGCTTGTGATCGCTCCGCAGCCATTGGAGGTGTATTTTGTGGCTTCGTTGAACTGCTCGTGCAGATTGCTGCCAAGCACCTTTATTTTCTCGGGGTCAAGGTCGAACAGGTCGGCGATCTTACCGACTGTAACAAGCGAGTCCGTAGTTTTGACTATGAGCGATACGCCGCGGTCGCTGAGTTCGCGCAGGCTGTCGCGGATATGATGATTTGCCGTGAGTCGAATAAAGAAAATTATCGTCAGCTCGCCGCCTACGGCTAGGTAAACCGCGTCCGAACCGTTTCGGCAGTATTTTGCTATCGCCGTCATTTCGGGGACTTTTATACTGTGGTGTTTCATGTGTTCGCGGTTGCCCATGATAAGGCGCTTGTTGCCGTACCAGCCCATAACGCCCATGTTGTCCTCATAGACGCAGCCGTCAATATCTGCGAGAAGCTCCTCTTTTCCGCCTATCATTTCATAGAAAAGTCGGGAAAGAACTGAGTTTGTCTTTATCGCGAGGCTTGCGGCGAGAATTATCGCCTGGTCAAGTGAAATATTGTTTATTGAATTCTGAAGTCGGCAGGGTTTCAGATTGGTACATTCCACGCTTGAAGCGGGGAAAATCGCCGAAACATCGGTCATGACCGCGTTTGTGCGGCTGAATTTTTCGGCGGTGCTGTAGCCGAGAATGGTGCTTCCGCTTTTTTCAAGTGCTTTTGTCGCGCGTCTCAGCGGATTATTTACCAGGAACATTGTCGAAAACGGCGCGAAAATGCACACAAATCCAATAAATACAGTACTTGCCCAGTAAATATTATTTTGGGTCATTGTCGTTAGGCTGTGCGGGATAAAATAGATCAGAAGCCCCATAAATGCGCCCGAGCAGAGTGAAATAAGGGTAAGTGTGCGCGAAATCCTGTCCGCCTTGTCCTCGCAGTAGCTTTTGCGCAGGAAGTCTGTGAGAATTTCGGTCTTGCGCATCGTCACAAGAAACGGCAGTTCGGTAACAACGCCCTTTGTAAAGGCACTGACCTCGCTTTCGTCCTCGACAACGTCCGCGTAATAGCGGTTGGCTTCGGCGGAAATAAAGCGGAAATTGCGCCGCGCCCGCGAGATCATGCTGAGCTTTCCGAGAGTGTTGAAAAGCAGTCCCGCGAGGGCGGGAGTTATGAAAAGGAAAGCGTTGCTGCGCTGTAGGTCGTCTGTATTTATGAGGTGGAGAACGCCGCCGAGAAGAGCGAGAACGCTCACCGCCGCGCACGCGCTGTCGCAGTCGCCGCGGCCGCGGAACAGCTTTGAAAGCCCGCCTCTTATTGACGAGGCGCAGAGCGCCATTCCTATAACGCCCGCGCAGAGATTGAAATAAATAAATCCGTTCGGGTCAAATTTCTTGTCGAGAAAATCTATCTGCGCGCCGAAAAGGTTGAACGAAAGGCTTGCGCCGAATTCCTGCGCGAGGGTCACTCCGCCGACGATAAGAGTGATTATAAGCAGGAGAATGAACCTCAGGCGCAGGCTTTTGTGCGTTTCGGTAAGATCCTGCCAGATCTGCCCGTCGTCCTCGTCGGAAATTTCGGGTGTATCGTCATCGTCATCATAATCGAAGTCGTCATCGTCGTCGCGAATGTCCTCAAGGACAAAATCCGACAGCTTCCGCTTTCGCTTCGAGTTTAAATATTTTATTTTTTGTTCATTTATAACGGGGTTGGCTATCGGAACCGCGCCCGTATGCGGCATTTTTATGCTGTCAATGTCGGGGCTTATGGTATTCGTCGGGGTTTTCGATTCCTGAACTTCAAGCTGCGCCGTTACCGAATACGGGGACTGCGCCTGTATATCCTCGATCCGCTTTTGTTCAAGGGTCTTATTTATCGAAGCTAGGAGCGGGTCGGATTTGACCTGTTTTTTCACCTCGACCGTATCCACGGAGAAAGCCGCCGTCGCTTTCGGTGCGAACGGCTTTATCTCGTTCGTGTCGCCGAGCACGAATGTCTTATCAAGGTCGAAAGCGGGAGCTTCACTATGCGAAAGTTCGGGCATTACCCGCGTTTCCCCGCCTACAATGTCGTCTATTGAACGGTCGCTGCCCGCGCTCGCACGCGCAAGTTCCTTCAGTTCGTTGCCCGCAACGCTCACCGTATCGCCGGAAAGCTGCTGCGCGGGTATCGTTTCGATTATTCCCGTAAGACTCGGTGCGCTGCCCGAATCGTAGGGATTTATCGCGGAAAGGAAGTCGTCGGGGTCTTCAAGCCCGATTTCGCGTTCCAGACGTTTCTGCGCCTGCGATTCCAGCTTTTTTTCACGAAGTTCATTTTCGAGAGCAAGTTCTTCCTCGGTCGCGGGGGCGGGCTTTTGTGCCTGCGGCTCCTCTATTTTCGGGAGTTCGATAGGAGCTTCCTCAAAAACAATGTTCTTTGTGGCGTATCTGCGTTCGGATTCCTCCGCTTCGCGGCGTTTTTTTGCCGCTTCCCGCTCCGCAAGCTCGCGTTCGGCAGCGTCCAGAGCCGCAAGCCTTGCCTTTTCTTCTTCCTTGCGGCGTTCTTCCTCAAGGGCAAGGCGCTTGCGTTCTTCGGCTTCCTCCGCCGCTTTTCGCAGCTTCATTTCAGCGCGGCGCTGCTCTTCGGCAAGCTCAAGAAGGGTGGCAAGGGCAGCGTAGATTTTGACGGCA
>USOZ01000277.1 GCA_900556525.1 uncultured Oscillospiraceae bacterium
GCAGTTCACGCCCGACGTTATGGCGTCGGATATTACCGGATTTACGATGTTCAATAAAGAGGCGAACCGTTTTGAGTATCGGCAGGGGCTTGTTATGACGAACATTCTCCTCGCGGACGAAATAAACCGCGCCGCGCCGAAAACCCAGTCCGCGCTGCTTGAAGCAATGGAAGAACAGACGGTAACGGTAGACGGCGTAACGCATAAGCTGCCGCAGCCGTTCATGGTCATCGCGACCCAGAACGAGCTTGGCTATGTCGGAACATTCCCGCTTCCCGAAGCGCAGCTCGACCGTTTTATGATGAAAATTTCAATGGGTTATCCAACCCTTGAACAGGAGATAAGCATAATTTCCAGCCGCCAGACTTCCGACCCGCTCGAGCAGGTTCTTCCGATCTGCACAAAGGAAGAGATAATCTCAGCAATGGAGACAGTCCGTGAAATAAATATCGAGCCGTCGGTTTACCGCTATATTGTGGAGCTTGTCGCGGCGAGCAGAAATCACGCCGCCGTACAGCTCGGAGCAAGTCCCCGAGCTTCGCTCGCGCTTATGCGTGCCGCGCAGAGCTACGCTTTTCTGAACAACCGCGCGTATGTTGTCCCCGAGGACGCTCTGCGAATGACGCCGTATATTCTTCCGCACAGAATACGCCTTACCCAGGACGCGAAAATGAAGCATATCGACGTTATGGACGTGCTGCGCGAGATAGTTAAGTCGGTCAAGCCGCCTTTCGCGGGCAGAAGTTAAAATGAAAAAAAACAGGATAATATACATTTTTTTACTGATTGCCGCAGTGATATTTGCGGGCGCTTACGAAAGCAAGCTCACTTTTATAATCCTCGTAACGCTTATAACGCTTCCGCTACTGACGCTGTTCATGCTTGTTCTGGAGAGATTTGCACTGAAACTCGAGGTTAAGCCCGAAAGCCTTTTTGTACAGAAACTGCGGCGGTTCTCTATAACCGTGACGATACGCAACAGATTTATCGTCCCGATGTCGCCCGTGCGCGTTACGGGCATTTTTCAGGACGAGGACGGCAACCTTATCTACGACAAGACACTTATAGTGAGCGTAATGCCGTTCTGTAAGACCGAGCTTCTGTTCGGCGGCTGCCTTAAATATCGCGGCGAATATCACCTCGGCGCGTGTGAGGCCGCGCTTTACGACCTGCTCGGGCTGTTCTGCATAAAAATGACAATGGCGCAACATGGTCATATCAGTGATAACGACCGAGTTTGCACCGAGATTTTGCTCCATTTGCTTGACCATAAGCGTATCCTGCTTCGCGGAGAGCTTCCAGTGAACATAACGGAGCGTTTCGCCCTCGGCGTATTCGCGAACCGAGGAGAAAGAATTGCTCTCAAAAAATGACATTTTCGTTATTCCGCTCGGGCGGCGAGGAAGCCGAAATATTCCCCGTTGAAAGCCCCGAGGATTATGAACGCCTTTACTGCATTTTCTCGGTGATACCCATTATGGAAAGTGCGGGCGTCTCAAAGCTCGTCGGAAAGATGCAGGAATGTGCTGTATCGTCCGAAACTGTGTTTATCGCCGCACCGTGCATTGACGCGGAGGATATGCGGCGGCTTCTCGGCGGAGGGCTTTCTGGCTGTAAAAAAGTTCAGGTATTCCTCACGGCGGGAGAGCCTGACGCGGGACTGATCTCGCTTGCGGAAACCGACACGCGGCTTGTTTTGGCGGAGATCGACCCCGAAGATATTGCGCTTTCTCTGAGAAACGTACTTTCTGATAATTGATAAGGATAAATATATGAATCGGCAAAGCGGGCAGAACGTTATTCTGCATGACACATATTTCAATAAACAGCCGAGCCTGACAGCGCTTTTTCTGTTCAGGCTTGCTTTGCTGTCCGCTTTTTCCGCTTCTGCGGCAGCATTCGTCCTCTCTCTTTATTCTGTCCATGAACATTTTCTGTTTTTCTGCGGGATAGCTGCGGGTACGACGGCGGTCATATATACGCTCATGTCGCTATTTCCAGCATGGATAGTCGGTTCGGCGCTGCTGGCGGTCGGCGCGGGAGCCTGCCTTATAAAAAAGGCACAGGTCACGGAATATCTCGGCTTTTTTTGGGACGGGCTTATGCTGAAGCTGCAAAGCCGTATGCTCGATACCGCGCCGTATCTTATTCATAGCCCCGAGAATCTCGAGGCGGGTCTTTACGACGTAAAAATATCGGTCGGCTGTATTCTTTTTGCGGCGATCGTGATTTTTCTTTTCTCGCTTATCGTTGTGGGAAGCTGCCGCACTAAAATCCGTCCGATTTCTGCTGTTTTATCTGTCGCGGTTCTCTGTGTGCCCGCATTCGCGGCGGAGATTGCAGGTTTTCACCTTGAAATGATACCGTTTATGGCGCTTTTATGTGCATTTGGCGTTATCGGAACCGGATTTCGGCTCGACGGGCTTCTGGTTTTCGGAAAAGCGAGACTTGCGCGCGAATCTGAGCGCCGCAGTGAGGAAAGCTATCGCCGCCGCACTCGCATGGCTTTTCTCGGTAAAAAGCTGCGCAGCGACCTGCCGCGCTATGTGAAGTACAACGCGAATGCTCTTACGGCGATAATAATAACGACGGCGGTCGTTTTTTCTGCCGCTCAGATAATTCCCGACGGAACGGGACTGAATTACCGCGCTCTTATGGATGATATTGGCAGAGTAGGCGCGCAGGTAAGCGAAAAAATCGGCGATTTTCTCGGAAAAAGTCCGACAAGGATAAACGACGGCGGATATTTCAGCTATTCGTCATACGGCGAAGGCTCCGGCGGAATAGGCATCGGCAGACCCGTAAGCGGGGAAGAACCCGTTCTGCAAGTGTCGCTCGACAGCAACGATATTCCCGTATATCTTCGCGGCGATATAGGCGTTGATTTTACGGGGGCGGGCTGGACCGACATAAAGGGCGAATACGCGCGCTTCACAGACGGGAACGGGACGCGCTACGCCGATATTTTTAAGGATTTTTACCCCGAAACGCAGTATCGCGGGC
>USOZ01000278.1 GCA_900556525.1 uncultured Oscillospiraceae bacterium
ACTTATCGGTGACCTTTCCGCCTCGCTTCTGAAGCGCCAGTGCGGAGTTAAGGACTTCGGCAATATCCTGCCCGGACACGGCGGGATAATGGACAGATTTGACAGCGTTATTATCGTTTCGCCCTTTGTTTATCTCGTTTTTCAGATTTTCTATCCCATTGCTGCTATATAATGTGGAGGTAAAATGCCGGGCTTGCTCGGCATTATTCGTTTCTATGAAAGATATTGTTGTTTTAGGTTCAACAGGCTCGATCGGCACGCAGACCCTTGAAACAGTCCGTATGCACGGCTTTTCGGTAAAGGGTCTTTCCGCTTATTTCAACGCTTCGCTTCTGGAGCGGCAGGCGAGGGAGTTTAAGCCCGAAACCGTATGCATTGTTTCGGAAAAGGCATATCCCGATTTAAAGCAGCGCCTTTCGGACACTGATATAAAGGTGCTTTGCGGAGAAGAGGGGCTTTGCGAGCTTGCTTCGGTAAAGTGCGGCATGACGGTAAACGCTATTGTAGGAATGGCGGGGCTTGAACCGACCCTTGCGGCTATCGAAGCGGGCAATGATATAGGGCTTGCGAACAAGGAAACGCTTGTAGTCGGCGGCGCCTTGGTGAAAGCGGCAGCGAGTGCAAAAAAAGTTTCGGTTCTGCCTATAGACAGCGAACACTCTGCGATTTTTCAGTCATTGATGGGCAATACTGATAATAAAATTGAAAAGATCCTTCTGACAGCTTCGGGCGGACCTTTTTACGGCTATTCGGCTCAGCAGCTTCGCACGGTCACGAAAGAGCAGGCGCTCAGACACCCGAACTGGAGCATGGGCAGGAAGATAACCATAGACAGCGCGACGCTGATGAACAAAGGGCTTGAGCTTATCGAGGCGGTGCGGCTTTTCGACGTAAGACCCGAGCAGGTCGAGGTAGTTGTTCATCGCCAGAGTATAGTTCATTCGGCGGTCGAGTATGAGGACGGCGCGGTTATAGCGCAGCTCGGCGTTCCCGATATGAAAATACCTATTCAATTTGCGCTGACCTATCCGAAGCGGCTTCCGACAGGAACGAAGCGGCTTTCGCTCACCGACGCGGGAACACTTACCTTCGGAAAAGCGGACGAGGAAGTTTTTGTTTGCCTTGCGCTTGCGAAAAAGGCGATAAGTGAGGACGGGAACGCGCCGTGTATTCTCAACTGCGCTAACGAGGCGGCTGTCGCGGCATTTCTCGACGACAAAATTCCTTTTTACAGGATAGGCGAGCTGGTCGGCGAAGCGCTTGAAAATGTCCCAAAAACGAAAAATATCGACCTTGATATTATTGCGCGGACGGCGGCTCAGGCGCAGGAATTTGTTCAGAGCCGCATTTAGGCCGCAACGTTGCCGAAAGCACGTTGTACCGCGAAATCTGACTGCCGTCTGAACGTTTCAGGCAGCGTCAACACACCTTGGAAAGGCTAAGTATGGATATTGTTATAACGATTCTGGTATTTTTTGCAATTATTCTTATTCACGAGCTGGGGCATTTTACCGCAGCGCGTATTTTCGGTATGACCGTGGACGAATTTTCAATAGGAATGGGTCCGCGGCTGTTTAAAGTACGCGGAAAAAAGACCCTGTATTCGTTCAGGCTGCTGCCGATAGGCGGGGCGGTTCAGCTCGGGGAGGATATTGAAAGCGACGACCCGAATTCGTTTCGTAACAAGCCCGTGTGGCAGCGCATGATAGTCACTGTCGCAGGAGCGGTGATGAACCTTATACTTGGGTTTATCGTGTGCATTATCAGCGTTTCGGTCGGCGGAGACATTGCGACGACGCAGGTTTCGCAGTTTTCGGATAAAAGCGTTTCTTCCGAAAAGCTCATGCTCGGAGATGAAATTGTCGGAATGAACGGAATGCCCGTCTGGACGACGATGGATATTTCGTATTTTTTTCAGAACACCGCAGCGAAAGCCGATGAACAGACCGAGCGCGTGTATTTCGATATGACGGTAGTGCGCGACGGAAAGCGGGTAGAGCTTAACGATGTTCCGTTTGCGCTCGCTAAGCAGAGCGAAACTCAGTCGGCGGGAATAGTTATCGACTTCGCGGTTCTTCCCGAAGCGAAAACGGTCGGAAGCGTGCTTTCAATGGGCTTCCGCACGGCGCTTACGGAGGGACGGCTCATATGGCTGACGCTTATCGATTTGGTTACGGGAACTTACGGCGTAAACGACCTCTCGGGACCTATCGGCGTCGTTACGACAATGAGTACCGCGTACCGCACAATGAGCATGAACGCGTTTCTTACGCTTGTGGCGTTTATCACGATAAATATAGGCATTTTCAATCTGCTGCCGATTCCCGCGCTTGACGGCGCGCGGTTCTTCTTCCTGCTTATCGAGGCTATTCGGCGTAAGCCGATTCCCGCAGAAAAAGAGGGAATGGTGCATTTTATCGGCTTTGCGGCGCTTATGCTGCTTATGCTTATCGTTACGTTCAACGACATTGTTCGGCTCGCTTCGGGAGGATAATTCAGATGAAAAAGCAGGTGAAAGTCGGCGGACTTACGCTCGGCGACGGGAAAATTTATATACAGTCCATGCTTAATCGCCCCGCCGAGGACGTTGAGGGCAGCGTCAGACAGGCGGAAGAACTGGAAAAGGCGGGCTGTGAAATCGTGCGCGCCGCAATTCCGCATTGCAGCGACGTTAGGCTCATTCCCGCGATAAAGGAACGCGTGAATATCCCGCTTGTTGCGGACATTCACTTCGACTACAAGGCTGCCATTGCCTGCGCCGGGGACGTTGGAATTCTTGATGGAGATGACGATGTTGTTGAAGTCGAACTTTTCCAGCAGGTGGACATGGTACAGAGCGCTCTCCACCATTGCTTCCGGCACGGCAGTTACCGAGCTTGATACATGGCTTGCGGACGGTAAACTGTATGTCCATACCGTAGACGCTACAAAGTATAATACCACCTATAAGGTGAGCGTGTCCGTACCCGGGACGACCGGCA
>USOZ01000279.1 GCA_900556525.1 uncultured Oscillospiraceae bacterium
GCTGTTCGTCATTGAGTATCTGCTTCTGGCGGGCGGCGTGGATGCGAAAACCCTGTCGGGAATCCTCGGGCATACCAACGCCAGCTTTACGCTGGACACCTACACCCATGTGACCACCGATATGCAGAGAAACGCTTCCGCTATCGTGGGGAGCTTTATGGATGAGATTATGCTTGAAGGAGATGATACCAATCGCTAAAAAAAGAAAAAATGGTGAGGGCACATTACGCCTGCGTAAAGACGGTCGGTGGGAAGGAAGAATTGTTGTCGGGTACAATGAGAAAAGCCTGCCTATTACAAAATGCGTAACGGCGAAAACAAAAACAGAATGTTCCACTAAGCTCGAAGCGCTGAAAGAACAGTACGGACGCTCTTCCGATAAAATTAAACCGGATATGCCGTTCGGGGATTGGATCGACTTCTGGTATCAGACCTACTGCCGACACACACTCCGTATTACCACAAGAACCGACTATGAAAACCGCATTTACAATCATATCATTCCCGAAATCGGAAAAATTCCGCTGAACAGGCTGTCACAGTCGGATTTACAGCAATTCTACGCAAAGGAAAAGACAGACGGAAGAAAACTGCATGCAAAAACTTACGGAAAGGGACTTTCGGACAGAACGATAAGGGGGATACATGCCAACTGCCGCACTGCTTTACAGCGGGCGGTACAGGACGGTTTGATACGAACCAATCCCGCCGTCGGCTGTAAGCTGCCACCAAAGAAAGCACGGGAGATGCAGGTGCTCACGCAAAATGAAATTATCCGATTTCTGCATCAGGCAAAGGAAGAAGGCTATTATGAACTCTTTCTGCTGGAGCTCGGCACGGGGATGCGGCGCGGTGAAATATTGGCGCTCAAATGGAGCGACCTCGACTTCGCAACAGGAGAGCTTCGCATTGAACGGCAGGTATATATCATCAAGGCAGAGGTGATTATATCGGCGCCGAAAACAAAAGCCTCGATACGCACCGTTATTCTGCCACCGTCACTCTTGAAAACCCTTGCGGCGTATAAGGAAACGGTGGATTCGGAATGGATGTTCCCGTCACCGACGGATAACGGCAGACCGAGAAATCCGTCATCGGTTAGAAAACGGTTACAACTGATCTTGGAACGGGCAGGCTGTAAAAAGGTGCGCTTTCACGATTTGCGTCACACATTTGCGACCATGGCGCTGGAGCACGGTATGGATGTGAAAACTCTTTCGGCAACTATAGGCCATGTGTCATCAGCAACCACGCTGGATATTTACAGCCATATCACCGATACTATGCAAAGGCAGGCGGCGGTGCATATAGACCGCAAAATCGGCGGCACAGACGCCCGTATGCCGACGATGAAGCGGGAAGAAAGGAAAGATACCTCCCCGGTCGAATTCACGCCGTACAAGCCGAAAATACGCAAACCCGGGACGGGCTGTGTCACGATGATAAACGACCACCTGTATGAGGGACGGTACACTCCGACCAACGCCTACGGCAAGCGGGAAAGCCACAATATCTACGCGAAAACGCGCGAGGAATGCGAAGAAAAGCTCGCGGAAATGATTGCAGAGGTTAAGGCGCAAATCAAGGCGGAAAAAGAAAAAATGACAGGGTGACCGAAAAAGTCACCCTGTCAAAATTTGAGATGCTGTAGACAAAGAAATAATCAATCAAGGATTATATAAGGATTCCCTATTAAATCCACAAGTTCTTTTCGCTCCTTTTTTTCTTTTTCAGACTCGATATTATTATATAACTCATATACCATATCCGTTAATTGTTCAGATGCCCGAAAACAAGTAATATCATCTAAGTAATCATTTACCATAGCAATATCAAGATCTAATGGTTTGACAGCCGCGATTATCTTCTTTACATTAGAACGAGATTTGGTTTTTGATAAAAACACAATTAGTTCTTTAACTGCGATGCTTTCCAGTTTAATAGGCTCGTACATTTTTCCGAAATCCTGTGAATAGAATAATTTAGTTGCATTTGAGGTGTAACTTAATTCAGTTGTGTAAATTCCCAACTCTGTAACTTTGTTATCAATAATCTTATAATAGTCATAAGATGTTTCCCCTAAGTAATTAATATATAATTTTTTTGCGTTTGAAAGATCACAAGGATTACTGAAACAATCGCTAGTGAATTCGACTTGTAGAATATTTGAAAAATAATTCGTAAAAAGGTTGATGAGTTCATTTGAATTATAATCTGGGGAAAATTCTCCGTATCGATGCTTATTATAATAGTCTTGGAATACCTCTAACAGCTTGATTTTGTTACTTTTAAGTTTATAGTCTGGGACTGATTTTTTTATGAGTTCATGGAGAGCTATATGCTTGTGCTCTTTCAACGACTTTGGCAAATCATCAAAATCTTTGGTTTGATTTATTAAAAACATGCATAATAATATCTTTTGTAATCTTTCTATACCTACTGCACCATTATACAATATTTTATTGATTTTGAAATGTTCACTAAATGATTTTAAGGAGTACATTTCTCTCATAGACTCATATATAAATTCTCCAGCAATCTCTATCTCTCTGCCCATATTAAAGTTTTTGAAATAGTTGACTTCGCCCATTTCTCGTCTAATACTCATACAATGAACCTCCGCAAGTAAAAAAATAGAAGAGCCGCAAGGTTATTCCTTGCGGCTCTCTTGCGGTCAAAACCGCCTAATTGGTCGGAGTGGCGAGGCTCAAACTCGCGGCCTCCGCATCCCAAATGCGGCGCGCTATCAACTGCGCTACACCCCGATAGTTATTAAATTGTGGTCGTGTAAGTGGTCAAATCTGTGGTCAAACACATTTTTGACCGCCATTTTTTGTTTTCCATACCGTCCAAAAATCGCACGGTTAAAGGGCTTTCGGCGGTTGGCACCGATAAACGTCAGAAATGCCGTCTATGCTCCCAAACCAGGCGCGATACCAACTTCGCTATACCCGGATATTCAATTTCTGCCA
>USOZ01000280.1 GCA_900556525.1 uncultured Oscillospiraceae bacterium
TTCAATCACGAGATTTGTGTCTGCGCGCACTTGACACAAACTCGATATGCGCAAAGAGCGTGCGCAGAAATGAGGAAAAGTATGGACATTATTCTGAAAATCAAGGAAGAACTCAAGGTGGAGAAGTGGCAGGTGGAAGCTGCCGTCAAGCTGATTGACGAGGGCAACACAATCCCCTTCATCTCAAGATACAGAAAGGAAGCGACAGGATCGCTGAACGATGAACAGCTTCGTGATCTGCATGAGCGCCTTGTCTATCTCCGCAATCTGGAAGAGAAGAAGGAGCAGGTGCTTGGAAGCATAGAGGAGCAGGGAAAGCTGACGGATGAGCTGAAAGAAAAGATTCTGGCGGCTGAAACACTGGTGGTTGTCGAGGATCTGTACCGCCCGTACCGGCCGAAGAGAAAGACGAGGGCGAGTGTGGCGAAGGCGAAGGGACTCGACGGGCTTGCCGAGTTTATTCTGGCGCAGAGTGCATCCGGTCCGGTAATAGAGGAGGCTGCAAAATATGTCACCGGCGATGAAGTTGAGGAAGAGAAGCGGGTGAAAACGCCTGAGGAAGCGCTGCAGGGTGCAAAGGATATTATTGCAGAGTCTATTTCGGACAATGCTGACTATAGAAGCTATATCCGTGAGATCACCGTAGAAGAAGGAATTATTACAAGTACCGCGAAGGATGAGAAGGCACAGAGCGTATACGAGATGTACTATAATTTCGAGGAGCCGGTCAGAAAGGTTGCAGGGCACAGAGTGCTTGCACTGAACCGCGGTGAGGCGGAAAAAGTACTGACTGTTAAAGTCAATGCACCGGAAGAACGCATTTTACAATATCTTGCCAAGAAAAACATCACCGCAGACAATGAGTACACAACACCTGTCTTACAGGATGTCATTGCGGACAGCTACGAGAGATTAATAGCACCTGCTATTGAAAGAGAAATCAGGAATGATCTGACGGAAAAGGCGGAGGATGGCGCAATCAGCGTATTCGGAAAGAATCTGGAGCAGCTTCTGCTGCAGCCGCCGATCTCCGGAAAGGTGGTACTGGGCTGGGATCCGGCCTTCAGAACCGGATGTAAGCTTGCCATTGTCGATCCTACCGGAAAGGTGCTTGATACCAAGGTGATCTATCCGACAGCTCCCCAGAATAAGGTGGAGGAGGCAAAGGCAGAATTAAAGAGATTAATTAAGAAATATAATGTCGATTTAATTTCTGTCGGCAACGGAACGGCATCCCGCGAATCGGAGCAGATTATTGTGGAACTTTTAAAGGAGCTTGACAGACCTGTACAGTATGTGATTGTAAACGAAGCGGGCGCCAGCGTCTATTCTGCGAGCAAGCTCGCTACGGAGGAGTTTCCGAATTTTGATGTGGGACAGAGAAGCGCGGCATCCATCGCAAGAAGGCTCCAGGATCCGCTGGCGGAGCTGGTAAAGATCGATCCGCAGTCTATCGGTGTCGGGCAGTATCAGCACGATATGCCGAAAAATCAGCTTTCCGAAGCGCTCGGTGGCGTTGTCGAGGGCTGCGTAAACAATGTCGGCGCCGATTTGAACACGGCTTCGTTCTCGCTGCTTAGCTATGTCGCGGGAATAAACTCGACTGTCGCAAAAAATATCGTGGCATACCGCGAAGAAAACGGCGCGTTCAAGGAACGCAAGGAGCTTATTAAAGTCGGCAAGCTGGGTAAAAAAACGTATGAACAGTGTGCGGGATTTCTGCGCGTTCACGGCGGAAAAAATCCGCTCGACAATACCGGCGTTCACCCCGAAAGCTATGACGCGGTGAAGAAGCTGCTTTCCCTCTGCGATATAAATGAAAAGGAAATTTCGGGCGGCTGCGGAGCAATTTCCGAGCGCGTAGCTGCAATCGGAATAAAAAAAGCGGCGGAAGAGATCGGTGTGGGAATCCCGACTCTCGAAGATATTCTGAAAGAGCTTGCAAAGCCCGGCCGCGACCCGCGCGACGAGCTGCCGAAGCCTCTGCTGCGCACCGATATACTTGATATGAACAGCCTCACCGAGGGGATGGAGCTTAAAGGCACCGTCCGCAACGTTATCGACTTCGGCGTTTTTGTGGATATTGGCGTTCATCAGGACGGTCTGGTTCATATCTCCGAGCTTTCCGACAGGTTTGTGAAGCACCCGCTCGACGTAGTAAAAGTCGGGGACATCGTGAATGTCAAAGTTCTGGGAGTTGACCCAAAGAAAAAGCGTATCTCGCTGACAATGAAAGGACTTAACCCATGACAGAATTTAAAATTGATAAACAAAAGGAATGTATCAACGAATACATTAAAATAAACATTTTCGGACAGGGCAAGGCACACAAAATCATGGTCATAACTCTTGCGGCGTGCCTTTTCCTGCTTGCTGCTTTCGGAGTTATCGCCTACGTTATAACGAAAGAGTGGATAATGCTGCTGATAACCGCGCTTGCGGCCGTTATGGCGGTTGTTTATCCGCTGGTGACACGCGCGATACTGAAAAGCATTTCAAAAAAAGCTGACGAAGCGCCCGAAACGACCGAAATTATCGCCGCAGTTTCCGAAAACGACATTCTTTTCATCAAAAACAACGTTCCGATAGGCGGAATAAACTGGGATAAAATAAAGGAGATAACCGAGGGAAAAACGGGATTTTTCCTTATAACCGAGGACGGTTCGCTGCTTATTCTCGCGAAATCAGCCGTCGTTTCGGGAACTTATGACGAAGCCGTTCAGGTCCTGCGCATGAAAGCCGTGACGCTAAAAAAATGACGAATTATCAGAAACTCCTCGATAAAACGCTTGAGCAACTCGCCGCCGAAAAACGCGTTCCTACCCTGCTGCTGCATAGCTGCTGTGCGCCATGCAGCAGTTATGTTCTCGAATATCTTTCAAAGCACTTTTTCATCACGATTTTTTACTACAACCCGAATATCACCGACAAAAACGAATACGATAAGCGCGTTCGTGAACAGC
>USOZ01000281.1 GCA_900556525.1 uncultured Oscillospiraceae bacterium
CGAGCATAATCTTTGCATGTATGGGTTATATGAGAATTTTTATCTATGGTTTTATGGGTGCTTTGTATTATTCCCCGTAAGGAAAATATCCTGTGGCATTTCCGCTTTCAATATCTACCGTAACGATCGTCGAATCGGTCACAATGTACAGAATTCCGTTTCGGATAGATAGGCAGCGGTAGTCCGACTGTATGTCGAACAGCATTATATCCGCCGCAGCTTCAAAGCCCTCGCCCGTGTCTTTAAAGCAGAGGAATCGTTCGATTTCGGAAACGCCGTCGAAATAAACGCATGAAACAGCGACATATCCGTCACCAACTGCGATAAGCAAGCTGTTTTTCTCGGCGTCGCCGGAGAGATAGCGCGCGTATTCGGGCGCAGTCTTTTCGTCAACGGTAATGTCCGTGCCGTAGAGTTCCTCGAGCTTGCCGTCGTAGCCGTAAACGTTCAGGCGCAGACCGGTTCGCTCGCCGTTTTCGCCCGCAATGGCTAAAAGTCCGATAAGGTCGTTTTTGTAGCCGGAAAGGCGGTGCGTATATACCGCGTCGGGGTCGGGAGTAATTTCCGAGAGAGCCGAGCCGGAGGTGTCGCCGCAGTAAAGCGTAGCGGCGCCGTCGGCGCTTGTCGTAACGATATAGACTAGGTCGCCGCTGAACGAAACTCCCGAAAGGCGTTCGCCCTCTCCGAGGGAACCGATCGAAACGTATTCGCCGTTAATTTTTTTCTGAATTTTTGTGCAGCCTGCGGCGCTGTCATAAGCGACAAAGATATTCCCCGAACTGTCCGCGCAGTTCTTCCCGAAACATTCCCCGTCAAAGGATTCCTGCGACTGAAGCTCGGCGTTAAGCCCGATAATGCGGTATTTCAGCGTGTAGGTTTTGTTGAAATCGGGTATAAGCAGGGTAAAGCTGTCGCGGCTTGTTATCGCGTAGCTGTCGTATCCGCCGAGAACCGCCTGCGCGCGCACCTCGTCGGCGCTTATCGTTCCGAAAACTGAAAAGCCGTTGTATGCGACATTTTCGGGAATTTCGATGTCCTCACGCGTGAGAATACAGCTTTTCCCGTCAAATTCATAGGATGGCAGCGCGTTTTCTTCGCCGAACGTGTTCAGCAAAGTGAAAAGCGTCAGAGTTTCGTTACCGACAAGAATATCGTCGTAGCTTCCGTCCTGCTTGTAGGTGTTGAGTAAATTCAGCTTTTCGTCGTAAATTGCGACGGACACGCCTTTGCGCTCAGTTTCGGACTGGGCTGTTTCGAATAGGGCGTAAACATACTTTTCATTTGCCGTAAATCCGATAAAATCGCCGTTTTCGCTGAGTTCGGCTTCGCCGATAAGCGCGGGGTTTTCTTCGTTCAGCTCGACTGCGCGGAGCGTGTTTTTGCTGTACAGGTACATAACGTCGCCGATTTCGACAACGTCGTTTTTAAGCGGATTTTCGTAAGCTCTCCCTGAATAATATTCATCGAGATTGTTTTTCTGCTCGCGTAAGGTCAGCTTATTCACCGCAGCTTTCACATCATCGTCGGTGACTATTGCGGACGGGTCGATCTCTGCGGAATTTTCGGGGCTGTCCGTGCTGACGGCAGGCTTTTCGGTCGGGACAAACGAGCCTGTCTGCGCATATCTTATGCCGAAACTTCCCGCAATAAGCAGGACTGCGCAGACCGCACAGAATATGATTTTTCCGTTATTTACACCAGGTTCGTACGCGTTGTCGTCGTAGAAAAACTCGTTGCTCTTGTATTTTTCGCGGTCCTCGTTTTCGTTTATTTCAGTTACGAGCGGATTTTCGACCCTCGGCGGCTCGGGCGGCGCAAGCACTTTCGGCTTGGCGGGAGCGACAGGCTCGTCGGGCATGATTGGCTCGTCTATTTCGGTAGTGAGCGCGATCGAGCTTGCGTCAAAATCGGGGCGATACGGCTGTTCGGGCGGCTCTTCCGCCGCTTTTTTTTCGGGAACACTTTCGCTCGGCTTATCCTCGGGTTCAATAACTCTCGGTTTTGCGGGGCGGATTTCCTCGGGTTTTTCGGCTTTCTCCGCATTAGCGCGAGTCGGTACAGGCTGAGCGGCGGCGCGAACCGTTTCGTTTTCCTTTTTCTGAAGCTCGGCAGATTCCTCGGGCGTAAATGAGCGCGTATCGCTGTCGTTTTCGTGGGCAATATGTCCGTTTCGCTGTTTTACCGCCGTGAGGAGCTTATAATAATCGGCGGTCGTTAGTCCCGATTCCTCCAGCAGCGTAATCAGCCGCTCTTTGGTGAGGTTCGGGTTCTGTTCGATTTCGCGGTAAGCGCTGTTGCTTATGCGCGTGTTGCCCATAAGCTGCAGAAACTCGCCGCCCTTTATATGCTGTGCGGAGATTATGCCGATGAACATTCGCGCGTCGATTTCTCTGGGAGCATTGTGCTTTTCGGCGCTTGCCTGTTCCTGCGGGGACTTCGCTTTATTTTCTGTGGGAATTTCGGTTTCCGCGGGAGTTTCGAGAGCTGCGGCATTCGCCTGCTCCTGCGGGGGCTGCGGCTTCTCGGAAATGTCCGAAAATTCGATTTTCTCCGCCTTATTTTCGGCGGGAATTTCGGCTTCTGCGGGAGTTTCGAGAGTTGCGGCGCTCATTTGTTCCTGCGCGGGGTGCGGTTTTTCGGAAATGTCAGAAAATTCGATTTTCTCCGCCTTATTTTCGGTGGGAATTTCGGTTTCTGCGGGAGTTTCGCGAGTTGCGGCGCTCGCTTGCTCCTGCGCGGGCTGCGGCTTTTCGGAAATGTCAGAAAATTCGATGTCCTTTGCCGTGGACGGCGTTTCGGCCGCTTCGTTGTTTATATCAATAGTTTGCGTAACATAGGGTGGAGGATTGAACGGGATAAGGCGCGGTTTTTCCGTTGTATAAAGGCTTTCGGGCGCCTTACAGCCCATTATACAGCGGCTTACGGCGGCTTTCTGCGCGCCGAGCTTCTTGTCGGAATT
>USOZ01000282.1 GCA_900556525.1 uncultured Oscillospiraceae bacterium
CCAAAATACCTTAAAACACCTAAAACACTCGAGGAAAAGTTTGTCCCACTAAGCACCACGGACGAGTATTTTCAAGTGCCAGACTATGGCGAAACATATCCGTTTTCTGTCCGAGGTTAGACGATACTTTTAATTTTAAGTAATTATATCACATATCCCGCCTGTTTGCAATACCGAAAAGGAACGACTTTGGGCGCAGCCCATTCACTTGCCGTTGACGGGCTCGGCTGGATTTGCTACTTGTTTGTACACTTACTTCTCTGTACGATTGTCCTTCTCAACCTTACTGTTTATCTGCTGAATACGCTTTTTTATAGCCATATATTGTGAAAACCAAATAGCAAAATAAATTGCAAAGAAGATTCCAAAATAACTTAAAACACCTAAAACACTGTGATTCATCCAACGCATAAAATACGCAATTGGAAACGTACAAAGAGAGCATACAATTAAGTGTGTTACTGTTTGGCGAAGAATACTCCAATCATCTATTTCCCAAATAAGCGAAGCACCTGCCCATGCCGCACCATATAATAGCGAGCAGATTGCCTGTAATAAAACTGCATTGATTTCTGTTCCGCAATCTGCAATCAATTCAGGAACAACCGCATAATAGTGTCCATCCCCCAAAGTCAACGAAATAGCGATTGTAATAATTGTGCTGAGTGCCAATCCAATCGGTGCACCAATTAAACATCGAATAATCACTTTTTTCTTCATATCAATCACCTCATATTCCTAAAACTTGTTTAATTTTTTTGACGTATCGCCTTGAAACATAAGCAACAGTACCGTTCAGAAATGAAACACAAATTGTTCCAGTGTAACTCAAATCAAAGACTTTAACTTTTTTCAGATTGATAATTTCTGAGTTAGAAATACGGACAAAATCGTTTTTGTCAAGGCGTTCCTCAAGTTCGTATAACCGCAATCGAAGCAGATACTCTCCATCTTCTGTTTCTGCGTACACTTTTCCATTTGTTGCATAAATGCGGGAAATGTCATGTTGGTCTAATATTTTCAATACATCTCCTTGAACCCCTGCAAGAAGCTGCGGAGCATCCTCAGCGAGTTTTTTGACAAGCTTGTTTATTTCATCAGTTAACTTGTCAGTAACCACAATAATTTTGGGTTCCTTGCAGCTATTATCAATCTTAATTTCAATTTGCATTTTCTCTCACCTCCTGCTTCAAATACAGTATAAGAAAAATAAATGGAGATTTCTACTGTTTTTCGATAGATGGTCATTTTTATAGCATAAGTGGTATGATATTATTTTACGGAATAGTTGGCTACTGTCTATCAAATTGTTGTTTGCTTCTTTACCGCACATGAGCATTGATACAAGCAATAAAACCGTTCGTGAAATTGCAGATGAGGTTCTGAAACTTTAATACTGACAAATTCTTATTTATCTTTTGGTCAATTATAGCAAATAAAGCGTAAACAGTCAACCCACATAAGCAGTGCAAAGCCGCTTTTGACGCAATATCAAAAGCGGCTTTGCAATACTTTTATATGACTTATGCCCTCCTGCGGGCTTTGCTTTTTAGCCGAGCGGCTTCACCTTTTCGGGCTGATATGCGTAGAAATCATTGGTTGCCTGCTTTGTGAGGTCGTAGCGGTACCAGCCCGTTTCCTCGTTAGGCTCCATCCACACCATAACACCCTTCCAACCGTTATCGTACGCGGATTTATACTTCTCCGTGAGCGTCATTTTGCACTCTTTCTCGTCGTCATTCGAGGTCTCGCCGATAAGGCAGGGCTTGTCGGTGTCAAGTCCGAATTCCGCGGGAGTAACCGTGAACGGGAAGCCGAACCACGCTCTCTGCCACATATAATAGTGCGTGCTGTAAAAATCGAGGTACGCATTGTCATTTCCCGTAAGCTGCTTTAAGTAATCGTCGGAAACCTTGTTGCCCTCGTATTTGTCGGAATTGTACTTGATTATCGCGATTCCGACCGTAACGATAAAGTCGGAGTTTTCGTGGATCGTCGCGGCGCACTTTCCGAAGAAATACGAAAGGTCGTCCCAAGCGATATTGCCGCACTCCTCGTTTTCGTATACCCAGTCGGGTTCGTTCATTATATCGATCCCGAAAATATATTCGCAGTCCTTGTAGCGATTGCAGAATTCCTTTACATAAACCTCGGCGTAGTGGTCAGCCATTTCGTGGTCGGTAAGCACCTTGCGCCAGCTATCCGAGCCGTTCCCCTTGAAATGGTCGAACGAAAGGAATGTCGGCATAACATAGACCTTATACTTTTCCGCAAGAGCGAAAAGCTTATCGAGGTCGTCCCAGTGTCCCTCGGAAAAAATGGTGACCTTTCCGTTCTTGTCGGGTCTGCATATCTGCTGACCGTTGCAGTTTATCCATATTCTTGTGCAGTTAATGTTGTCCTCGGCGAGCTGAGCGAAAGTCTGTTCCCAGACTGCTTCGTCCATATTTCCCGTGAAGTCGTTCCACTTGTACCACGGAGTGTTTACCCCGTTTATCCACAGCTCCTTGCCTCCGACCATGAACTTTCCGTCAGAAACGGTCACTCTTGCGGAGGTCTGCTGAACTTCGGGAGCCGCCGTTTCGACGCCGCTCGCCTGAGTCTGAGCCTGTTCTTTGGTGCAGGCTGCCGCGCTTACGAGCATAACTGCGGCTAAAAATAAAGCTGTAATTCTCTTTAAAAACATATCGCTCCTCCGAAAAAGGCGCAGACATCACATCTGCGCCGATTGTCTTAATTTACGCAAGAGCCGCCTTTAAAGCGTCGATCTTGTCGGTCTTTTCCCATGCTACGCCGAGTTCCTCGCGTCCCATGTGTCCGTATGCGGCAAGCTGCTTGTACTGAGGCTTTCTGAGGTCGAGCGCGGAAATAATAGCCGCGGGGCGAAGGTCGAACACCTTTGCTACAGCTTCGCTGAGCTTATGATCCGCAAGGACA
>USOZ01000283.1 GCA_900556525.1 uncultured Oscillospiraceae bacterium
AGCAAGATGCGTGTCGCGATTTATTCAGCGCTTCCTTAGCTATCCTTCCCCAAAAAGAAAAACGCGGCGTCTGCTTTTTCTCGCAGAAACCGCGTTTGTTTTCGGTATCGGATTATGCCTGGGGAGCTCCTACGGGGCAGGTATCTGCACAAGCGCCGCAGTCGATGCACTTATCGGGGTCGATCTTATAGATATCGCCTGCTTCGATTGCTTCAACAGGACATCCGTCAGCACATGCACCACAAGCGATGCAAGCGTCGGTAATTGTATAAGCCATTGGTATGTATCCTCCTTTTTGAATTGTCGGCAATGCTGCCGTTATCGTAATTATAGCAGACAATGCGCCAAAAATCAAGTGTTTTTGAATATTTTCAAAAATTTCTTTTGCCGTGCCGAAAAAGATGCTAAACGCGGCTCGCAGTCGTAAGAAATGAAAGAAAAATCTTGCAAATCATGCGGAAATGTGATATAATTATACCAAGTCCGCTTTAAACGGCGAACGCTCGGTCGTTCGACCAAAAGACTGCGGAGCGTTGTGCCTAAAACAACGTTCAAATGCGCAAAGGGAGCTGTTCGTATTGAATTTTCAACTCAATCTCGGCGTTTGGGGGAGCGTTTTTGCCGTTCCTGCCTGCGTTGTTGATAATTACATAAAAATAGCAAGCGGCGAGCAGCTCAAGGTTCTGCTTTATTTGCTGAAAAATGCGGGAGTCCCGCTTCGCGGCACGGATATAGCCGCAGTAACGGGCGTTTCCGAGAGCGATGCGGAGGACGCGCTTATTTTCTGGGAGAATGTCGGCGTGGTATCCTCGTCGGACGGCGTTCTTCAGCCGCCCGAGGGCGCTCCACGTCCCGCCGCAGCGTCTTTTGCGCCGGTCGCTGAAACTCCCGCAGTTTCAGCCGAAGTGAAAGTGAAACTTACCGCCGACCCGCAGTTTCAGCCGAAAGAAATTGCGGTCGCGGTCGACAGCAGCAGCGCCGTGCGCTATCTTTTTGAAACTTATGAAAAACTTGCCGGACGTCCGACTAAGCACACCGAGCGCAACACGCTCATGCTCCTGACGGAAGAAATAGGGCTGCCGTGCGAGGTCGCTGTAATGCTTGTGGAATATTGCTTTTCCGTGGACAAGGCTACGCCCGCGTATATGAAATCCGTTGCGCTGGACTGGTGCGAAAGCGGTATCGATTCCGTCGGAAAGGCGGAGGAACGCATAAAGAGTCTGCGAGCGAGATACGGACTTGAAAACCGTCTGCGCGGAATGTTCCGCCTTAACAGCGCGTTTTCAAAGTCGCAGAAAGATATTATTTCCGAATGGACGGAGCTTGACATAAACCCCGAGCTTATTGAAGAAGCCTATGACGTGTGCATGAAATCAACAGGTAAACTGAGCCTGCCGTACATGGATAAAGTGCTTCGCGGCTGGCTCGATAAGGGGATTACAACGCCCGAACAGGTTGCACAGAGCAAAAATGCTCCTAAACCGAAGCAGGAGGCTTCGTTCAGCGTAGGTTCGCTCGAACAGACGGCTTACGCAAAATACCGCAGGGGAGGTAACGGCGAATGAGCTTTGACAGCAGATTTTATCAGCAGGCAGAAAACGAGCTGAACGAGCGCAGACTGCGCAACGAGCGGGTGCTTGCCGCGCACGAATCTGAAATTTCCAAAAACAGCCCGGACATAATCGCCGTTCAGCGCGAACTTGCGGCGACGGGTGCAAAGGTGATTGAACTTATATTAAATAAGGATAAGGATTTTGAGCGGAAATTCGGCGAGCTTCAGCAGAATAATCTTTTTTTGCAGAAAACATTGCGCGAAAAGCTGGTAAGGCTCGGTTATCCCGCAGATTATCTCGAAATGCCGCATTCATGCGAAAAGTGCGGCGATACGGGTGTTATCAACGGGCGAAGATGCAGCTGCTTTACCGAAACGGTGCGCAGACTTGCCGCGGAGGAACTGAACCGCTCCACGCCGCTGCGCCTTTGCAGCTTTGATGATTTCATGCTGTCGTATTATGACGATAAACAGCCTACCGCGCTCGGCTGTACGGCGCGCGAGGCTATGAGCGAAAATCTGCGCTTCTGCCGTAAATATGCGGAGGATTTTCACCTCCCGAACAGCGGCGTTTTAATGCGCGGCGCGACGGGCTTGGGGAAAACGCACCTTTCGCTGAGCATTGCCAACGAAGTGATAAAAAAAGGCTACAGCGTTATTTACGGCTCCGCGCCCGACCTGTTCCGTAAAATAGAGCAGGAGCATTTCGGACGCACGGACGGCGACACAGTCGGAATGATGCAGGAAGCGGATCTGCTTATCCTCGACGACGTAGGCGCGGAATTTGAAAGTAAATTCTACACCTCGGCGCTTTACGGGATAATAAACAACCGAATGAACGCGGGAGTTCCTACCATAATAAGTACTAACTGCGATTTGAGCGAGCTTCAGAGCCGCTACGGCGACCGCATAGTTTCGCGGCTTATCACATTTGAACAGCTTATTTTCGTCGGAAACGACGTGCGCATACTCAAACAGAACGGAGGCATATAATGAACAATCTGATTGCGATAGTGGGACGCCCGAACGTGGGAAAGTCCACACTTTTCAATAAAATAATCGGTCAGCGGCTTTCGATAGTCGAGGACACCCCCGGCGTTACCCGCGACCGTATTTACGGCAAGGCGGAATGGCGAAACCGCCCGTTTATGCTTGTGGACACAGGCGGTATCGAACCCGACAGCAAGGATATAATCCTTTCACAGATGCGCGCGCAGGCTCAGCTTGCCATTGACAGCGCGGCTGTGATAATTTTTGTTGTGGACATTACGACGGGAATGACGGCGAACGACGAAAGCGTCGCTTCAATGCTGCTCAAAAGCGGAAAACCCGTAGTTCTCTGCGTGAACAAGTGCGACTCGGTAGGCGAACCGCCCGCCGAG
>USOZ01000284.1 GCA_900556525.1 uncultured Oscillospiraceae bacterium
CACATTGGACGAGTATCAGAAATACTTTGAGCAGGATAAGGCTCTTGAGAGAAGATTCCAGATGGTTATGGTAGATGAGCCGTCACCTGCAGAGAGCATCTCAATACTTAGAGGACTTAAGGAGAAATATGAAAATCACCACAAAGTTCGTATCGAGGATGATGCAATCATAGCAGCGGTAGACCTTTCAAACAGATATATTACCAATCGTTTTCTTCCCGACAAAGCCATAGACCTTGTGGATGAGGCCGCATCTAAACTGAGGTTGGAGATGAACTCCGTTCCTGAGAAGATAGATGAGATGAACCGTAAGGTAAAACAGCTGGAGATAGAGAGAGAGGCCATTAAGAGAGAGGGAAAATCCCCTAAATTGGATGACATCAACTCTCAGTTGGAGCAGCTGAGGGCAGAGAAGAAGGTTGCAGATGCCCAGTGGAAAGAGGAGAAAGATCTGCTCAACTCCATATCAAGGAAAAGGCAGGAGATAGATGACCTTAAGACAGATGCAGACATAGCAGAGCGAAACGGAGACTATGCAAAGGTTGCAGAGATAAGATATGGTAAGATTGGCGGGCTGCAGGAGGAGATTAAAGCATTGGAGAAGAAGAAGGCAGAAAACCCTAATCCGCTCATCAATGAGGAGGTTACACCGGAGGATATTGCAGAGGTTGTGGCAAAATGGACCGGCATACCTGTAAAACGTATGCTCCAGAGCGAAAAAGATAAGCTACTTCACCTTGAAGAGGAGTTGCATAAGAGGGTCATAGGACAGGATGAGGCTATTAAGGCTGTGGCAGATGCGGTACGTAGGTCGCGTGCAGGGTTGCAGAACGAGAAGAGACCTATAGGTTCGTTCCTGTTCCTTGGTACCACAGGTGTAGGTAAGACAGAGTTGGCAAAGGCGCTTGCAGAGTTCCTGTTTAACGACGAAAACCTTATGACAAGAATAGATATGTCTGAGTATCAAGAGAGTTTTGCAGTCACAAGACTTATTGGTGCGCCTCCGGGATATGTCGGATATGACGAGGGCGGTCAGCTTACCGAGGCGGTTCGCCGTAAGCCCTACGCGGTCGTTCTTTTTGATGAAGTCGAAAAAGCGCACCCCGACGTGTTCAATATCCTGCTTCAGGTTCTCGACGACGGCAGAATTACCGACAGCCAAGGCAGAACCGTCGATTTTAAGAACACTATCCTTATCCTCACTTCCAACCTCGGTTCGCCGTACATTCTCGACGGCATAACGCCCGAGGGTGAAATAAGCGACGAGGCAAAGGCAAAGGTCGACGCGCTCTTAAAGCAGTCGTTCCGCCCCGAATTTCTCAACCGTCTTGATGAAATTGTTTACTATAAGCCGCTCGGAAAGGCGGAAATTTCGGGCATTGTCGATCTGATGATAAAATCGCTCGGCAAACGCCTTGCCGATAAACAGCTTTCTATCGAGCTTACTCCCGAAGCGAAAAATTATATCATTGAGAACGGCTATGACCCTGTTTACGGCGCGCGTCCGTTAAAGAGATTTATTCAGCGCAAGGTCGAAACATTGATAGCGCGCGCGATAATCGGCGACGAGCTTTCGCCCGGTCAGACGATAACCGTTGACGCAAACGAAAACGGGGTGTACCTAAAAAATATTAAGGCATGATAAGCCCCGAAAATCGGATAAACTAACAGAAACCGGAACCGCACATACAGCGATTCCGGTTTTATTTTTTATTCAAAAATTTTCTTGGCAATGTCAACGGTTTCCTTTGCGTCGCGCGCATAGAAATCAGCGCCGATCTTCTCCGCGTAATCTGCGGTCAGAACCGCTCCGCCGACAACCGTTCTGCACTTCGGGAGCTGCTCGTTCAACAGCCGTATCGTCTGCTCCATTGCGCCGAGCGTAGTCGTCATAAGCGCGCTGAGCCCAACGAGCTTTACATTATGCTCGCGCGCCGCGTCAACAACCGTCTGTTCGGGAACGTCCTTTCCAAGGTCGATAACCGTATAGCCGTAATTTTCGAGCAGCGTTTTCACGATATTTTTGCCAATGTCGTGAATATCGCCCTTGACCGTTGCGAGAACTATTTTCCCCTTGCTTACCGAGCCGTCCGCGGTTGGCATTTTTTCCTTTATTACAGCAAAGCAGCCTTGTGCCGCATTCGCCGAAAGAATAAGCTGCGGGAGGAATATTTTCCCCTTTTCAAAGTCTGCGCCCGCCGCGTCAAGTGCGGGAATAAGGCAGCCGTTCACTATCTCCATAGGATCGGTTTCGGCAAGCATTTTTTCCGTTATCGCGGCAGCTTCCTCGCGAAGTCCTTTTTCAATAGCATATCCTAGCGACATTTCGGCTTTCGGCGCAGCGGGCTTTGCCGCCGTTTCACCTCCGAAACGTGCAATAAATTCACGCGAATCGCTGTCGATATTCGCAAGCAGACGATACGCAAAAACCGCTCCGGACATCGCCGTTATATTCGGATTTATGATAGGCAGGTCAAGTCCGCATTGCAGCGCCATTGACAGGAAAGTACTGTTGATAAGCTCGCGTGCGGGCAGCCCGAACGAGATATTTGAAACGCCCAGCACAGTTTTTACGCCGAGCTTTCCCTTAACCATAGCCAACGCACGCAAAGTTTCGAGAACCGCCTTTTGTTCAGCGCTCGCGGTAAGCGTAAGGCAGTCGATATACACGTCCTCGCGGCGGATTCCGTATTCTTCCGCGCGATTCACGATTTTTTCCGCAACCGCGAAACGCTCCTGCGCCGTCGGCGGAATCCCGTTTTTATCGAGAGTAAGCCCGACGACCGCCGCGCCGTACTTTTTCACTATCGGAAGAATAGTATTCAACACCTCGTCCTCGCCGTTTACCGAATTGACTATCGCCTTTCCGTTATAAACACGCAGCGCCGCTTCGATAACCTCGGGCTTAGTGCTGTCGATCTG
>USOZ01000285.1 GCA_900556525.1 uncultured Oscillospiraceae bacterium
AAGGCGCGGTATTATCAGCGCGAACGGCGTTCCGTCCACAAGTATACCGACGCGCCCCTCGTACAGTTTTGCCGCGAGCGTGTCGGGACGTTCGGTTATGCCTGCCTCGTCGAATATCAGCGAGCCTTTTTCTTCAAGAAAAGGCTGGATATATCCGCCCTCGAGAATTGCCGAAAGCGGAAGATTTTCAAGGCGCCGTTCAATGTCCCCAAGAAGCTCGCGGCTCACCTTACTTTCGATATAGCAGAGGCATATATCGGTGTTTGAAAGGCTTCCGACGGTGCTGAGCTTAAACACAAGGTCGGGAGATTTTATGCGCCTGCGGAGCATGGACATATTCGTTCGCACGGCTTCGACAAAGCCCTCGCGCGAACCGCGCAGGGTGACGTGAGTGGACGGCTCGGAAACGCTTCGCTTCTCGAAGCCCTGAACGCCTATCGCAATGCCGTGGGTAACGCCGTCCGCGAGAATTACGCAGAAACCTCCCATTATCATCGCGGTAAGCTGCTCATAATCATCTACCTGATGCTGTTCGCCCGCGAGGAGAAGCTCGCTCTGCATTATCTCCATAACGCGCGCGGGTTCGAGCTTTTTTTCATTGCCAATGCTGTTTATCGGGCGGAAAATAAGGTTCGCCATTTGGTTTGTGTCGGTCTGACCCTCGCAGAAAAGTATGCAGACGGGAACGCCGCCCGCTTTTGCGTATTTTATATTAAGGTCGCTGGAATTGCGCATTACCGCGCGAACATTCACCGTGTTGCGGCCGAGATCCTTTTCAAGACTGCCTTTGTCCAATTTTTTGCTTCCTTTCGTCATGTTTTTGCGGTATTATTTTAACCGTTTCGCATAAAAACATACTTTTTGAAAAAAATAATGACAAAATCACTCGGACTGAAAGGACAGAAAAATGCTTATAATCGTTATACGCTCACTTGTTTTATTTACACTTATTATATTATGCCTGCGGCTCATGGGAAAAAAACAGCTCGGCGAGCTTCAGCCGAGCGAGCTTGTCACGACGATACTCATATCGAATATCGCCACGCTTTCGCTCGAGGATCCGTCGATGCCGATGCTGCTCGGTATCGTGCCTATTCTTATGATAGTGTGTATCGACGTGCTAATGTCGGGAATCATGCTGAAAAGCACGAGCTTCCGCCGCGTCGTTACAGGCAGCCCGAAAGTCATCATTTCCGACGGAAAGATCGACCAGCGGCAGATGAAAGACCTGCGCTATACGATAGACGACCTGCTTGAATCAATGCGCGATTCGGATATTTTCGACGTAAATCAGATTCAGTATGCAATGGTCGAAACTACGGGAAAAATCAACTTCTACCAGAAATCCGACGGCACGACCGACCCGCCTACCATTATTATAAAGGACGGACTGCTTATCCATGAGGGGCTTACTCAGGCGGGGCTTGGCGAGGGCTGGCTCACCGAACTGTTCAAAAATAAAAATATAAAGCGCGAAGAAGTGTTCCTGCTTGCGGCAAGCGGCGACGGGTCGTACACGCTCATTCTCCGCGAAAAATCCCAAAATAAAAAGGAGGCGGGAAAATGAAGCGGATAATTATTTGCGGGCTGATAATGATTACACTCGTGATAATCGGGATAATCAGCCTTTTCTACACGGATTCGGTCACCGACGCCGCAGCGCGCAAGGTCGACGAGATAAGCGCGAGCTTCGAGAACGGCGATTACGACCTCACGCGCAGGCTTTCGGGCGAGCTTGACAAAAGCTGGCAGGACTATTATCAGGGGCATATTTTCATGGTCGATAAGGATCACGCAATGGAGATCTCAATGTCAATCTCGCGGATAAAATCTATGGCGGAGCAGGAGGACGACGACCTGCCGACCGAATGCGGCACAGCGCAGGACTTGATACAGCTTTACCGCAGGAAACACGACTTAACGCTGGAAAATATTTTTTAGTACAATAAGGCGGCGCGCCGCGGTTCGGTTAAATCCGGTCTGTCGGTAAGCGCCGCCTTTTTGCGCTCCGCGCAGTCCGCCGCATGGCAAAATGGGCGAAGATCGGGCGCGATAGCATAAAATACACCCATAAGTTGTAAAAATACAATTACAGCGTTTTGCTGTAACAAAAATATAAAACACCCACAGGTTGTAAAGTTCAAAAATATAGCCTATTTGTTGTGATAACACCCGTAGGTTGTAAAATATCAAGATATAACCCGTTTTGTTGTATAACACCCAAAGGTTGTAATTACATAACACGTCGTTTCGGAGAATTCGGAAAGTGCGGCGTGGGTATAACATTGTTAAAGGCGGGAACTGCATCAAGGCGCTCGCCTTGCGGGAATGGTTTCAAGGCGCTCGCCTTGCGTTTGGGAAAGATTTGCAACAATTCGGAAAAGTTACTTGACAAAAGTGCCGTGTAATATTATACTTTAAATAGTAAATTATGACATTTCTGAAAGGGAGGACAAAAATGTTAAAAAGAAGATTGAAAGGGCTGCTTGCGCTAACTCTTGCGGCGGTGATCTCCGTTACAATGCTGATAATTCCCGCAAGCGCGGCAAGCGCTCACTATATTTTTGTGACGACTCAGACGCCCGACACAAGATTCGGTTGGATGACTGCCGTGGATTACAGCGATGAGCTGATGGGTAGACAGGATTTACCGACTACAGTATATTCTGCAGCGCTTTCAAACGGCGCTGTTACGCCTATTCAGGAGATAACCGGCTGGAAAGCGTGGGGCGGATATATATATACAGGCGACGGCAGCAGGAATAATTGGATCAAAGAAACCGATGATATTGCGGTCGGCGCAAGCGGGGGCGACGCTGTTACAATAGAGATGGCGGAAAGCGCAGAGGCTGCTACAAGAGGAAATCCTGTTTGGCTTTCTCTCGAAATAGAGTGGCGGGAATTTTATCATAGGCAGA
>USOZ01000286.1 GCA_900556525.1 uncultured Oscillospiraceae bacterium
TGGTTTGCGGCGAGCTGGATAGCGTAGCGGGGAGCTTCATAGTGCATGACTGCGCAGTAAACGGCGATAGCGAGTGCTTCATACGCCTCGAAGCCGTAGCCCATTTTCTTTACGGCTGCGCGCGGCTCAACGCTTTCGTTTCCTACAAGTTCAAGTGCGTACTGCAATGTTTTTTTCAGTATCTCGCCGTCCTTTACGCCGCCGAGGAGGTCGATAACGGTATGAACTGCGTCCTCAATCTCCGCGCCGCTTACGATTTCGGCGATAAGCGCGGCGTAGCAGCCCGCGGCGATATATCCGACGGGGCTTCCGTGAGTTATTGCGGCGGCGCGGCAGCCCATATCGAACGCCTTTTTCGTATCGTTGTAGAAATAAAGACCGACGGGCGCAACGCGCTTTACCGCGCCGTTGTCCTTATTGTCATTCTTCGGATTTTCGGGAGTTCCGTATTCCATGTTGCGGATTTTAAGCAGAGCGTCGATATTTTTTGTGTCCGCCGTGCGCTTTTTATACAGTCCTTTAGCTTTCAGCAGGCGCAGCTTGTACGGGTTTTCGTTCGGGTCGAAAAGCCACGCGTATTCCTTACCCGCGACAGTCTTTGTCTGGGTATAGAGCCATACCTGATAAGCAAGAAAAATATAGTCCTCATAGTTTGCGCGCCCGTCGTCGGCACCCGCGCTGTGCGCCCAGAGAAGCCCGTCGGCAGTAAACAGGGAAAGCTGCGTATCGTCGGTAAAAAGCGCCGTTCCCGTCTTTTTCGATACCGCTAAATCGAGGCAGCCTTTCTTTTCAAAGCGCTTGCATATCGAATCGTAGTCCATAAGCTCGATAGGATAGCCGAAAGCGTCGCCGATTGCCAGGCCGAGCATTACTCCCTTAAATCTGTCGTCAAGATAAACTTCACTCATTTTTATACGTTCCTTTCCGATTTACTGCGGAGCCTGTTCCGCGTTTTTTTGTTCATTTTTTTGTTCAATGCGCGACCTTACAATGCTTTTGCGGTCGTAGATCGTCTTTGAGATGACCATGCTTCCCGGCGTAAGATAAAGTTTTTCGAGATAGTCATAGTAAATTCCCGGGGAAGCTATGCCGTTTATGAAAACTATGTCCGCGCCCGTTTTTCCGAGTATCTCATCGGTCAGCAGGACGCAGTTAGTGCTGAGGACGGAGTATGTTTTGAATTTGCCCTTGCGGAATTTGAAGAAATCGGCGTGAGTTCCCGCCCAGAGCTTGCTGCAATAGTCATGATAGTCGTTAAGGCGGGCGTTTTCGCCTTTTTCTTCATACGCGATCTGATACGGCGGCTTCCACGGAACTGTCGAGTCCTCAAGCTCCTTGATTTTTTTGCGGACTGCGCAAAGCTGTTCGGAAGTTAGGCGAAAGCCGTAGCTGAATATCATTTTTCTGTCGTGTGTAACGGAAAATTCGAGGTAGGGCTTTTTTTCAGCCGTAAAAAGTATCCCGTTTCCGAACGCCGCAAAAAATTTGTGCGAACTCCAGTCGTGGTTTCCGTAGGAAATAACTTTTCCGTCGATAAACAGGTCGAGGTGTCCTATTTTTCCTGAGCCGTTATTTGAAACGTGAACCATTACTTCAAGGTCGGGCGGGTCAAAATCGCCCTTGTCGATCTGCTCAAATGGCGGCATTTCGTCGTTTGCCGCGATATATTCGTTTATCCGCCGAAGTGTTCCGAGCGGAATGAACGTTGAAATAAAAACAGGGAGCGAAAAGCGAATTTTACGTTTCAGGGAATTTTTTGCGCGCTGCGGGAAAACCTGATGTATAAAATCGAGCAGCGTTGTCGAGCCGTAGAGGATACAGTAAATTCCCGCAACGATAAGGAAAGCGTCGGTTCGCAGGTTCGTTAATAGGAGTATTCCCGCGAACGCGCCGAAAAATATAAACGCGAAAAGGTCATACCAGCCGCCCGGCTGTCCGTTTATCTTAGTGATAATAAAGTCGGCGAGCTTCGACATTGCGTTTAGCAGCACATAAAGTGCAAAAACAAAAAGAAAAAGTCCGAACGTTATGCGCGGCATTATAAGCACGACCACGCCGAGCGCGGTGTTGCCTATCGCCGTAAGCAGCAGCGCTTTTTTTCGCTTCGCTTTAAGTGTTCCGTTCTTAGTGATGAAGTTGATGAAATTGTGGGCGCCGTGAAGAAGCAGGACTATCCCGCCGATAACGGCAAGCGGGGTAAGCAGCACCTGCCCCTGAACGAGAATAATTATCCCGAGGGTCAGGAGCGCCGCGCCGTAGGCGAAAAGCGCCGCCTTATATAGGTATATTCTGTACATTATTTATGATACTTTCTGTTGTTGATTATTGTGAACGCGCGGTATATCTGTTCGGTAAGCATTACGCGGGCGAGCTGGTGCGGAAAAGTCATTTCTGACATACTAAGCCG
The DNA here is from genome assembly GCA_900556525.1 of uncultured Oscillospiraceae bacterium. Classification (GTDB taxonomy): domain Bacteria; phylum Bacillota; class Clostridia; order Oscillospirales; family Ruminococcaceae; genus Ruminiclostridium_E. Next base: position 2,408 of record USOZ01000286.1, read on the forward strand.
CAGGTTCGCCGCTTTTTTTATGCATTCGGAAAGCCCGAAAGAGCTGCCAATAACGAAAACGACCGTTCCGATACCGTCTGTGGCGAAATCGGAGATTTTTTTCGCAAGTGCGGGGCTTGAAAGCTGCTTTCCCTCGATACAGAGCGCGATAACAGCGCTTTGTGCGGGGATTTTTAAGAACAGTTTATCCGCTTCGGATTCGAGGGCGGCGGAAATTTCCGCTTCTGACGGATTTTCGGGGAGCCGCTGCGGCTCAAGTTCGATCACTTCAAACTTACAGAACGCCGAAAGCCGCTTTTCATATTCATTCATTGCCTCGGTCAGATATTTTTCTTTAAGTCTGCCGAGTGCGAGAATTTTTATATTTATGGCAATGCCTCCGTTCTTAGGGAAGAACTGATTAAATCGGGTATGCAGATCGCGCAGACAGATTTTTCGTAGCGGAAGCCGCCCCCAGTGATTGTATGAAAACGACGCAGGAATACTTGATGTATT
>USOZ01000287.1 GCA_900556525.1 uncultured Oscillospiraceae bacterium
CTACGAGCTGTTCCAGAGATACGGCTGTAATATGCAGTTCGGCGGCGATGACCAGTGGGCTAATATGCTCGGCGGAACGGAGCTTATCCGCAAGAAGCTCGGCAAGGACGCTCACGCGATGACGATAACGCTTCTGCTCAACTCCGAGGGCAAGAAAATGGGCAAGACCGAAAAGGGCGCGGTATGGCTCGACCCTGAAAAGACCAGCCCCTACGACTTTTTCCAGTACTGGCGGAATGTTGCCGACGCGGACGTTATTAAGTGCCTGAAACTGCTCACTTTCGTTCCAATCGAAGAAATAGAGGAAATGGAAAAGACAATGGAGGGCGCGGCGTTCAACAAGGCGAAAGAGCTGCTCGCTTTCGAGCTTACGAAGATGATTCACGGCGAAGAAGAAGCGAACAAGGCGCTTGCCGCGGCGAAGAGCCTGTTCGGGGGAAGCGGCGTTTCTGCCGATATGCCGACAGACGAGATACCTGCGGAAATGTTCGCGGACAATAAGATAGGTATTCTCGACCTGCTGACTGCGGCAAAGCTCGCACCGTCAAAGCGTGAAGCGCGCAACCTTATCGCGGGCGGCGGAATTATGGTTGACGACGTAAAAATCGACGACCCGAACGCGCAGATCGAAATAACCGACTTCGTTGTCGTGAAAAAGGGCAAAAAGATAATCCACAAGGTCAAAAAGGCGTAAAAAATCGCCCCTTTCGCGGGATAACCGTGAGAGGGGCGATTTTATGCCTTTTTATTTTACTTTTATTTTCACTTTTATAGTTGTGCCGTTTACCTTTGCCGTGATTATTGCAGAGCCTTTTTTCTTTGCGGTCACTTTACCCGAAGAGCTTACGGTCGCAACGGATTTTTTCGAGGTCGACCATGTCGCTCCCGAAATTGTCGTACCGAGCTGAACGGAAGAGCCTTTCTTCATCTCAAGCGTAAGATAGGGTGACGAAGAGGTCGAAGAGCTGTCTGAAGAGGGGAATGTGGCGGTGAGGGTTAGGTCACCTGAGCCGCCATCCCTCCATCCGCTTGTATCTCTATACACCCTTATGTAATATGTGCCTTTGTTTACGGAATAGGAAATGCTGCCCTTGAATTTTTCAATAGTACTGTTCCAATCGCAATCAATTGATTTATATCCTACCCGACCAATATCGCCGGATATAGCTTCTGCTTTTATAGAATGGACTTCATTTCCGTCTGAATCGTAGACATAAACGTAAGAATGTTCCATGCCAGAAACAATATCAAGCTTTAAAGTTCCGCTTTTTGAAACAGTGATCTTATAATCGGCAGTGTTACCGCCGCTCGGAAGGATCGCACTGTATGATTTCCCGCTTTTGATCGCTTTTGCGGTGTCCGCTATGCTTTCTGCGCCCGCGGGGACGGCGAGCATAACAAATGCCATTGCTGCGGCTAATGCTGCCGCAAGGATTTTCTTTAAGTGTTTCATTTTTTCCTCCTTAATTATCTCAAATTGCTGAATATCATGCCTATGATCGAAACGTCACAAATAAGCCCGAGGATAACAAGAATAAACGGCAGAAGCATAATAAACATGATGACTGCCGTATTTCTTTTTATGCACCTTAGCCGCTCGTCGCACGAAGTCTGCAAATTTATGAGCTGTCGGAGCATATCGTTCTGCAAGCGAAGAAGTTCGCCCGACGTTTCGGCGCTGCTGCGGTGTTCTGCGGGAGCATTGGCTTTTGCGGTATCGGCGTTTCCTGCACTTTCAACGGGAGCGCCGCAGTTTGTACAGAAGTCCGCTCCGTTCGGAATTTCTTTTCCGCAATTTTGACAAAGCATTATGATTCCTCCTCTCAAATAAAGTATAAAAATCTTGTAATTTCATAAAATACCCCATATGGGGTATTTATATTATACTCCGTATGGGGTATTTTGTCAACCCCCAAATGGGGTATTATGTAAAATAATAATGACTACTGCCAAAAGGAGGCTGACAGAATGCTCGGAAACAGGCTTCGGGACCTGCGGGAGGATCATGACCTTACACAGCTTCAATGCGCAAAGCTCGCGTACATCTCAAAAAACAGCTATATCCGCTATGAAAACGGCGAACGAATACCGCCGCTCGACGTTATTGTCACGCTTGCACGTTACTATGACGTTTCGGTTGATTATATAGCGGGGCTTACCCCCGACAAGCGAAAATACTGGTAATACTAATTCCGTCAAAGCCATCGACTTTGACGGAATTTAGTATTGTACGGCTTTTTTCGGCGGCTGCGCAGAAGCGGCGAATCTTTCTATAGAAAGATTGAAAAATAGTATAAAAAACCGCCCGCACGGATCTCTCCGAACGGGCGGCTCGCTTTTCTTCGTCAATTCACAAAAACGCTTGAGCGGTGCTTAAAATATACCGCGTAGTTGATTATAAACATTACAATGGAGATGGCGTCTTTCCCGAGCTCTTCGCCAAACGTACTTGTTATCGATGTGTCGATAACGATCGAAACCACAAAAAGATACCCATATCCCACAATGAAGCCGAAAATAAATACCACGTGGAAAGAAATAAAACAGTTAGGTTATATTATCGGCAGCGACGGAAAATCCTACGGCATAGGCTGGATGAAATTCCTGCTTTATTTTTCATTTTTCGCAGGTGCAGTCACAAGCCTGTTTTCCGCACTGAATATTCTTACGGGAATGCAGTACGGAAGCGATGCAGCGCTGGTGTACGAAGTATTTCCCGCGATGAAAGCCGTCGACATTATCTTCGGTCTGCTGGCAATTCTTTATTCCGCAGGACTTATATTTGTGCGGTATCAGATAAGCGGTCTTAAACGCACCGCCATGCCAAGCTATTTAGCGGTATTTATTTTCGGCTTCATTGTGGGATATGGGTATCTTTTTGT
>USOZ01000288.1 GCA_900556525.1 uncultured Oscillospiraceae bacterium
TACTTATGCAAGGCTGTCCAGCTTCATGTTAGTTTTGTGGCTCTTTATAAACGCGAGGCGGCGGCAGATGTCACGCACCTGTCGCCTGTAACAGTATAGAGAAATCAGAGCCGCAGCCGCAGCAATAAGCGCCGCCGCAGCAATAACTATACACCACGCCATAAAATCCCCTTAAACTATGTCCCTCTTTTTGGACATTATAATTGTAATAACCGCAAACACCGCGAAATAAACCGCGCCGACTATTGCAATTCTCAAAGCGTCGTCTGAAATGTCGGACTTTGACATTATATTTATCATAAAGTAATCGCCAACGCTGAACGTTTCGGAAATACCTATCTTATGAAGCGCGTAATCGAACACACTTGTAATGACCTGCGAAAGCAGTATCAGGGCAAACCCGCCGATTATCGTGAACGTTTCGCTTCTGAACGCTTCGCTGATAAAGACCGCGAGCATGGAAAATCCGAGATACGGCATTATTTTCGGAAGAATAACGTCAAGGTTATCCGAAAGCTGTCCGAGCGTCGTAATATCGCGGTTGAATGTCAGTCCGACAATATATGTCGTGCCGATAGCCACAGCAAGCAGTATCAGCGAATACGCACAGCTCACGATTATGTCCGCGCCGATTATTTTAGCGCGCTCAGGGTAGTTCCCCGCGAAATTCTTTATAAACCCGCTTTTGTACTGCGCAGTAATAAACAGCGCAATTCCCGCAAGAGGAAAGCAAAGAATGATATTGTTGCTGAGAATGAGGTTTAAAAACTCATATATCGGTATGCGCCCGTCCTCAGCCGCAAGTCCGTCTGCCAACCCGTCGGTTTCCTCAGCGATTTCAAGGTCGTCCGTTGAAACAGCGGTTTCCGCGGAATAATTCACACTTAGAATAAGCCGCGCATTATCGTGATAAGCAGCACCCACCATAAAGCACTCAAGAATTACAATAAAAATAATGATATATGCCGACATTGACCGCGAAAGGCGGTAAAAATTCATTTTTATGAGATTACGCATTTTCGTTTCCTCCCGTCAGTTTAAGATAATATTCTTCAAGCGCCTCGCTCTTTACGGCAATTTCCTTGACCTTTATGCCTTTCTGCGCAAGTCTTAAAGATATATCTCCGCATAGATCGGAGTTCGCAAAAACGTGTAACGTTTCGCTGTCAACAGCCGTGTAATCGGCAATTCCCATTTCATCGAGTACCGTGCAGGCAAGCTGATTGCTGTCGGTTTTAAGCTCGATATGCTCGCTGCATTTTGCGGAAAGTTCCTCGCGTGTAAGCTGCTCTATAAGCTCGCCTTTGTGGATTATCCCATAGTGCGTGGCGATTTTTGAAAGTTCGTCGAGAATGTGGCTCGAAATAATGAACGTTATGTTTTTTTCGCGGTTCAGCCGCAGTATAGTTTCGCGGATCTCGGCGATTCCCTGCGGGTCAAGTCCGTTTGTCGGCTCGTCGAGCAGGAGTATATCGGGATTTCCCGTAAGCGCGATTGCCATTGCGAGCCGCTGTTTCATTCCGAGAGAAAACTTTTTTGCCACTTTTTTTCCCGTGTCCGAAAGTCCGACAAGTTCCAGAAGTTCCGCAGGCAAATTTTTATCGCGTATTCCGAGCGCATAGCACTTGACTTTCAGATTTTCCTCGGCAGTCATGTTCGGGTAAAGCCCGGGATTTTCGATAAGCGCGCCGATACGGCTCATCACCGAATTCTTTTCCGTGCCTTTCATTCCGAAAACGGCAATATCGCCGTCAGTCGGCGCGGAAAGCCCCGCGATCATTTTCATCAAAGTCGTCTTACCCGCGCCGTTGCGCCCGATAAGCCCGTAAATTGCGCCCTGCTCAATGGATATGCTGATACCGTTCACAGCTTTTTGTTTACGATATTGTTTTGTAACGCTGAATGTTTCGATTATGTTTTCCAAAATTAAACCGCCTTTCTGTCATTTATGGCTTTATACTATTTTTCAATCTTCCTATAGACAATGTCTATATATTGATTTAGTGTTATTATACCGCGCGGGTATTAATATTTCGCCAAAAAATGTTAAAGAAAGGTTAAAGTTTTTTTAGCCGAAAACCAACTCCCCAGACCGTTTCAATATATTCCTCGTCTGAAATCGCCTTAAATTTTCGGCGGATATTGCTGATGTGAACGTTTATCGTCTTATCCTCGCCAATGTAGTAATCCTCCCACGCGTACGAGTAAATTTCCTGCTTTGTGAACACCCTGTCGGGGTGCGATAAGAACAGTTCCATTATTTTGAATTCCTGCCGTGTAAGCTCGACGGGAGTGTTTTTCAGCGCCAGCGCAAGCCCCGTTTTGTCCAGCGAAATGTCGCCGTAAGCAAGTGTTTCGCGCGTCGCTGCGGGAGCCGAACGCCGAAGCTGAACGCTCACGCGCGCGAGAAGCTCCTTGATATTGAACGGCTTTGTTATGTAGTCGTCCGCGCCCGAGGAAAGCAGGTCGATCTTCGCATCGACGGAATCCCGAGCGGACATGACGATCACGGGGATCGATGACTTCGCGCGTATCTCGCTCAGCACGGCTTCGCCCGTTTTTCCGGGAAGCATGAGATCGAGCAAGACGAGCGAAACTCCTCCCCCGCCGAAAATCAGCAGACCTTCGGTTCCCGAAAACGCGCTGACGCAGGAATAGCCCGCCTTTGAAAGCGCCTCACAAAGCAGCGCATTTATATCATTGTCGTCCTCGATAACGAGAATTTTTTCATCGTGCATGGTTCTCTCTCCCGAAATTGTGTGTTATCTTAAAGAAGTGCTGATTAAATCAGGTATGCAGATTGCGCAGACGGAGTTTTGGTTTGATTGTATGAAAACGACGCAGGAATACTTGATGTATTTCAAGGAGTTTTCGTGC
>USOZ01000289.1 GCA_900556525.1 uncultured Oscillospiraceae bacterium
GAATGTTACTCGCTGAACGAGGTCGCGATCTACTGGAACTCGCCCGCAGCGTTCGTTCTTGCGGGAATTTCGGACAGGCAAAGCAAAAGTGGGCGCAAATAGCATAACCGCCGTACATTGTGCGGCGGCTTTTGCTATGGGCAGGCATTCGTCTATCCCGTCCGCCGAAGCAGGCCGCAGGTGCGGGTATTTCATGCAGTTTTCGCCCACGTCGCTGACATTCCCGCAGCCACTTGATATGTACCGTAAGCGTCTGTTTTCGCTTTCCCCGCCGTTATAGCGGGCAGGATAAGAAGCGGACGTTACGGGCGCGGCGTTTTGCGGGGTGGGAGAGGCGGCGGTGGGTTGAAAGCCGCGGTTTACTTGCTGCGGAGATTGCGGTTGAGATCGTCTATTTTGCGTTTTAGCGCTGAATATTGTGAAAACCATACTGCGGCATAGGTGAACAGAAAAATTATACAATAGAAAAGTATGCCGCGCAGCGAGTGTTCCATCCACTGCATAAAGTATGCGATAGGAAGCGATGAGACAGCGCAAATAATGAGATGTGTGATTGTCTGACGGAGAAGGCTCCATTTTTCGTTGTCCCATATGGCGGAAGCGCCTGCCCATACCGCGCCGTACAGCATCGAGAAGAAGGTCTGTACGATAAACGCCGTTATTTCGTTTCCGATATCATTGACAAGCTGCTGCGAAATCGCATGATACAAGCCGTCGCCGCTTGATAAGGATATAATTATCGAAATAATTACAGAAATTGTTACGCCTATTGGCGCACCTATAAGCGCGCGTTTCAAAACTTTGATTTTCATGGTAAGCTCCTTTCAGCATCGGCTATATGCCGAGGGAAGTGCTGAATAAATCGCGGCACGCATCTTGCTTGCATATTTTCCGCCTGATTGCACGAAAACTCCTTGAAATACATCAAGTATTCCTGCGTCATTTTCATACAATCAACCGAAAAATCTGTCTGCGCAATCTGCATACCCGATTTAATCAGCGCTTCCCAAGGTCAGCTGCGGAAATCCTTGTAGGTTATTCCCTCGACCGCCTTTTCGATAAGCTCCGAGAAGTCGAACTTTTCCTCCGCCGCGATAACGTCCGCAAGAACGGGACGCGTGCGCGGGTGCTTCGGCGTAAAGACGGTGCAGCAGTCCTCGTAGGGGAGTATCGACGTTTCAAAGGTGTCTATCCTGCGGGCTATCTCGATGATTTCCTTTTTGTCCATTCCGATAACGGGGCGGAAAACGGGAACGTCAGAAGCCTTGTCCGTGCAGGCGAGCGCCATAAGCGTCTGGCTCGCTACCTGACCAACGCTTTCGCCCGTTATAAGCGCCTTGTAATCGTGCTTTTCGCAGATGATATTCGCGATCTTCATCATAAGCCTACGCATAATTACGGTAAAATATTCCTCGGGGCAGTTATCGCGCAGCGCCTCCTGAATTTCCGTAAAAGGAACGCAGTAAAAGCGTATGTCGCCGCAGTAGGGCGTGAGCTTTTCGCAAAGCTCCTCTACTTTAAGCAGGGCGCGTTCGGAGGTGTACGGCGGACTCTGGAAGTGTATCGCGTCGACGTTAAGCCCGCGCTTCGCCATCATGTACGCGGCTACGGGGCTGTCAATTCCGCCCGAAAGAAGCAGGAGAGCATTGCCGCTGCTTCCGACAGGCATTCCGCCCTGTCCCATAATTCTTTCGGCGTTAAGATAAGCGTGACCGTCGCGTATCTCGAGAATTACGGTAATATCGGGAGTGTGGACGTCGACCTTGAGGTGCGGATACGCGCTGAGTATCGCCGCGCCAAGTTCGCGCTGAATATCGGGGGTCTTTAAGGGGTATGATTTATCGGAGCGCTTCGCCTCGACCTTAAATGTGTGCGCGGCGGAGAGCGGCTCTTCGAGATAAGGCATACCGAGCGCGACTACCTGTTCCCAGTCGGTCGGAAGAACTGCCGAGCGCTGTATTGCCGCTATTCCGAAAATGCACTTCAGCTTCTTTATCGCGAGATCGATGTCCGCGTCGGCGTTTATGGGTCTGACGAAAATTGTTGACTGGCGGCGGGAATATTCAAATTCGCCCGCTGCGCGGAGCCGCCTGCGGATATTTTTTACGAGCATATCCTCGAAAGTGTTCTTATTAAGACCTTTAAGGGCGATCTCGCCGTATTTTACCATTATAACTTCCTGCATAAATTTTTCCTTTCTTATCTGCGGAAACGCTCGATCCCGCGGCGTATCCCGTCCGCGAGAGCGTCGATCTCTTCGGGGGTCGTTTCGGGCGAAAAGCTTGCCCGAATAGCGCTGTCGGCGTCGCTGTCGCTTACTCCGAACGCGGAAAGGACGTGGCTGGTCTTTCCGCGCGAACAAGCCGAGCCGCTCGACACATATATCCCGCTTTCCTCAAGAAAATGGAGCATTATTTCACTTCTTACTCCGCGAACCGAGAAATTTAGGATATTTTTTGAATTGTTATAGCTGTTTATCGCTACGTTTTCCATTTCGGAAAGCGCGGCGCAGAGCCTTTCGTTAAGCGCGGCGAAATGCGCGGTACAGTCGGGGTAAGCCTTTACCGCTGCGGCAAATCCCGCGATAAGGTCAACGGGTTCTGTTCCGGAGCGGAGATTTTTCTGCTGACCGCCGCCGTACAGAAGCGGTGCAAACCGCACTCCTTTTGCGGCGTAAAGCGCGCCCATTCCCTTTATTCCGTGAATTTTATGCGCCGAAAGGCTGATATAATCGGCTTTCAGTCCTTTCGACGGGAGCTTACAAAAGCCCTGAACCGCGTCAACATGGACAAGGGTTTTCGGGTTCCTTCGTTTTACTCCGCTGTAAATCTTACCGACGTCGGTCACAGGGAGAGCTTTTTTTCACTTCGGG
>USOZ01000290.1 GCA_900556525.1 uncultured Oscillospiraceae bacterium
GCGGCTTCCGCCTGCGGAAAATATGCAAGCAAGATGCGTGCCGCGATTTATTCAGTGTTTCCTTAGTTCATTTTTGCATATTCGAGCCGAGAGAGGAATAGATTAGATGTACAGGCGGTGAACTAAATGAAAAAAACAAAAATATTTCTGAAATATCTTTTTCTCGGAACGCTCGGCGGAGCGATATATTTTTTACTGGAAATTTTCTGGCGCGGATATTCGCATTTCAGTATGTTCCTGCTCGGCGGGGCGTGCTTTGTCGCGCTCGGACTGATAAACGAGATCCTCCCGCAGAAAACTCCCCTGCCGCTGCAAATGCTCATAGGCTGTGCAATAATTACGGCGCTCGAATTTGCGACGGGCTGCGTCGTGAACCTGTGGCTGGGGCTTGACGTCTGGGATTATTCGCAGAAGCCGTTCAATCTCCTCGGTCAGATCTCGCTCGGAAGCTCGGTAGCGTGGTATTTTTTAAGCGCAGTCGGGATAATCCTCGACGACTGTCTGCGGTTTCGCTTTTTCGGCGAAGCTGAGCCGTGGTACAGGCTGATATGACATTTATTCGGGATTAACGCTGTAATCCTTTTTAAAGCCGTGCGCGCCGAATATCTGCCATTTTCCCGCGCCGAGCCGCTGCATTACCGCCTTTCGTTCAAGCGCGCAAAGCTCCTTATCGGTATCTACCGAGGTCATCAGAATTGGCGCGTACTGGTTATACCGCGCCTGTTCGGGCGTAAAGCCGCGGATATTGACGTAAATATCTCCCGTAAAAGCAATGTGATTCGCGTAGTCTATCAGCACTATCTCGCCGGGGAGGTGTCCTCCCTTTCCCTCGTAGACCTCGAAATGCAGGTCGCCGAAGTCGAAAAATCCCGTCTGGACAAGCGGTATATCGCTCTCGTCACGCCCCTTGTGCATAACGGTCACCTTTTCGGGCGCAGGCGGAAAATATCCCGTAAGTATCTTGCAGATATTTATGTACGGCTTATGAAGTCTGTTGCGTTCGCGGAAACCGTCCTCGCCGCAGTACTCCGCGCGCAGGCACTCCGCGCTTCTCTCGCTCGCGATTATCTCGTCGAAAATCGGCAGCAGTCCGCAGTGATCCACGTCCGCGTGGGTAATGAGGATAGTTTTCTTCATTTTGTCGTAATCGGGCAGGGCTTTGCGGAAAATCGCGGTCATTTCGTCTTTATAGCAGGCATATCCGCAGTCGATAAACAGCGTGCCGCCGTTGTGCTTTATTATCGCGGTATTGCTGCCGCAGGGCGGTTCAATAAGAACGATCTCGGTTTTTTCGGTTATCTTATGCTCGGTTATTCTCGGCAGGAACGCTTCTCCCTTACATGAAGCGAGCAATTCGGCGAACCGACCGATACTGTCAAAGGTGCGGTACGGCGACATTCCCTGCTCGTCGAGCGTCTGCATTGCAAGGTTCGTGTTTATCAGCAGCTTATCGCGCATTTCGTCCGAAAGCCCCGTATTCCCCGCAATTTCCGACACAAAACTGTTATAGAAAATGCTGTTGTCGTAAAATTTCTCGGTGTGGTTATAGTCGATTATCCTAACTCGGCAGATTTTTTCCGCATTCGCGAGAAATTCCGATATTTTCTCCGCGTCGTCCACGAAAAGCCCCATTTTGAAAAGCTGATAATCCGTGCCGTTTTCCTGCGAGCTGATATAGGAAATGTTGAAATCGAACCTGTCGATAAGCTCAAGTATCCCCGTAACGCTCCCGGGGGTATCTTTAAGGCGAAATTCGAGCAGGACAATGCTTTTTTCACTTTTATACGGCTGAAGATAGCCTATTTTGGTCAGCAGTTCGTCCGCCTTTTCGAGCTGCTCCGCCGTTCCCTCCGCGTCAATGAAAAGCGTGTGGGAGTCGATAGCCTTGTTATAGCTCGCGCGCGTTATGTTTATGCCCAGTTCCGCAAAACAGCGGCTCGCTTTAAGAAATGCGCCGATATGATTCGGCAGCGTTGTGATATATGTCTTTTTCATATTTTTCCTCTTTTCGGAAGATTACGACTAATTATACCACGCTTTTTGCGAAATTACAACAAAAAACCGCACAATCATTTTGCGCGGTTTTTCATTTTTTCTATGTAAGGCTTCCCTATTCATTCAGCCCGTATTTGACCTTTATCCTATCCAGCTTTTCGAGCATAGGTTCGGCGGCGATAAGCAGAAAGAACGCCGTTGCGGCGGCATGAACGCAGTCCATGGGAAATCCCGTAATGTAATACGTCAGGATTATCTGCGCGTTGAGATTGCTCCCGCCCCACATAAGCGCCGACGCGGGGTTCATTATCCCGCCGTAAACGACCACCGCCATTATTGCACCGAACACCGCCAGAGAACCTCGGCTTCGGCGGAGCAGACCCTTTCGGAAAAGCACTCCCGCAACGAACCCGATAATTCCCATAGCGAACATCTGCCACGCCGTCCACGGTCCCTGCGAAAACAGAATGTTCGAGGTCAGCATCGTTACCGCGCCGACAAGAAAGCCCGTTTCTCCGCCGAAAGCTACCCCCGCGATTATCGTTACCGCCATTACGGGCTTAAACTGCGGCAGCATGAAAAACGCGGCGCGCCCCGCAACGCCTATCGCGCCCAGCACAGCTATTGTAACAAGCTCGCGTGCTTTAGGTCTGCGCCCCTCGAAAATCAGGAAAAACGGCAGCATACATTCAAGCAGAACTGCGGTCGAAATAACGTTATAGCTCCCGTCGCCGAGATATTCCACGCCTATAAAAAGCGTCAGCGGAATGAACAAAAGTATCATCACAGCCGCAGCGGCGGTGCGCCTCGGGAGCTTTCTTTTTTCCTTTTTTTGTTCAGCCTGCGGCGGTTTTGCCGAGCGGCGTCCGACC
>USOZ01000291.1 GCA_900556525.1 uncultured Oscillospiraceae bacterium
GTTTTGATGCGGCAAAGAGTGACGCCTATATTTGTTCGCCTGAAAATGAAAGCAGCGAAAACCACGTCCCAACGCTTACGGCGCGGACGGAAATGCGCTTCCAACCCGTTTTTGCGTACTGCATGACCCCGCGAAGTTCGGGGATAACGTCCCACGGGAGCAGCTTTGCGCCGTCGGTTCTGCCGCCGTGTTCGGGGAGGTCTATCCCGAGCGTCTGCCAACCGCAGGGAGCGGCAATTTCCGCAAAACGCTCCGCCTCATATTTGTTCCCGCACAGCCCATGCACGAAAATGAACAGATTGTCCGTTTTTTCACCGTAAAGCATTGCGGGAGTGTTTCCGATAAAAAAATCTTCTTTTTTCATGTCAAAGCGCCTCTTATGTACAAAATTTGCAACAATACGCATATTTTATCACAAAAGAAGCGAGAGGTCAAGAGCTTTTATCGGAAAATACGTCAAACGGCGCTTTTTCATCAAAAGGTTTTTTTCTGCTGAATTCTGCGGACTCATCAATATGCGCAAATATTGAGGGGGAGAATTTTCTTATTCCGCTGTGACCCGTGCAGACATATTCTATGGGGAAGCCGCCTGCTGTTTCGTGCAGCTTCATGAGGGATTTTTTGTTTTCGTCGGGATATTGCGTAAAAAAATCGAAAAAGCTGTAGCCGCCGCTGTCGTTTACAGCAAGGCAGTCGCCGGTAAACAACACCTTTTCGTCAAAAATGTAGCAGGTGTGTCCCAGAGTATGCCCCGGCGTGTGAACAGCGCGGATTTTGATGCCGTCTATATCAAAGAGTTCGCCGTCGTTTACGGGATTATATCCGTCGGCGAGTTTTACGCAGTTTTTTATCTTTAAGCCGAACTTTGTCATGCGGTGAGTTGTACCGTCAAGATAAGGCTTTTCCCCCTGTCCGACATAAACCTGCGCGTTCGGAAAAATATTATTGCCGCAAACGTCTATCCCGCCGCAGTGGTCAACGTCCGCGTGCGTGATAAAGATATGCCTTATATTTTTTGGATCAATGTCTATGCTCTCAAAAGCCCTGTCCATATCGGGAAAGTTCAGATGTCCCGAATCAACGGCTATTGTCGTGCCGTTTTTGCTGTAAAACCACAGATTTACGTCGTGCTGCTGTATGCAGCTTATCCCGCAGCCGTATTTCCCCGTCGCGGAGGGATTGCAGTATTTTTTTCCGCGCATGATATGGCGCTGGATTTTTTCGTCAAAGAAGTACATGAATTTCAAAACAAAAACCCCTTTCGTTCAAAATAACAGGTGTTCACACAGGTGAGTCAGTCGGCTTTCCGAAAGAAAAACAGCATGCGCGATTTCGCTTACGCTATAACTCAGCCATTCGCCGGAAATCAGTTTTTTGGTCACTTGCGCGACCCGTTCATCTGCCGTGCTTTGAATGTCGAATTTTGCGCCGAGAGCCGAAAGCAGTTTTTCCGCTGCACAAACCGTTTCGTCTTCGCTTAGTTCAGACATATTAACAGGAATATCTGAAAGCCCGACGCACGGGCAATCCCGCAAATATTTTTCTTTTAGCTGTCCCGCAACAGTGCTTGTCGGGTCGATTAACAGAAAGAAGTCGCAGCCGTTTCCGTTTTTGGCTATATGCTTAATATTTGAGTCCAACAGAATGACGTTGCCGCGAAACTCATCTTCACCAACGGTAATCCTACATTCTCTTTCGCTGAAAAATAAGTGCAGCGGCGGGTGCTTGTGAAGATCGGTCCTGTCGAAAGACGGGACAACTGCGATATATGAATCTCTAAAAAAAATCCTGCTCATAATGACGCTTGTTGACAGTCGTTCGTCCCGTATTTGCTCTCTTTGTGCGGCGATGTCTTAAAAATCGTGCTTAGTCGCACTTTTTGCCGCAGCCGTCGCAGAATTTTGCGTCAGCCTCAAGAGCTTTTCCGCAGCCTGAGCAGAACTTTGCACCTGTTGCGGGAGCGGCGGGCTTAACCTTCTTCTCAATAACGGGGAGAGATGTGCTGAAAAGGTCGTTCTTAATGTCGCCGTTTTCGCTCTTCATTTTTGCGTTTATTTCATTGGTGTTCTTGGTGATAAGAATGAGCATAATTGAAAATTCGTATGCTATTCTTACGATAATATTTCCGAGGATTATCTGAAGCGGGCAGAGGAGCAGTCCGACAAGACCGAACTGGAAGTGCAGGAAAGAAGTAAGCGTAACCGCGATAGCCGCGAAGAGATATGTAATCTTCATTACCGCTTCGATCGTAAGAATGCGGAAATGAACAAAATCATAGAGCCACTTCATAAAGCCTGTGTATTTTCCGTCGTTTTTCTTGCTGAAAACCGTGAAATAGAGGACGATTCCTCCCGCCAGAGCAATAACCACAAAAATTATTGCAAGAACACTTGCAACAGCGGCGCCGCTAAAGGCACCGTAACCATAACCGTACATTGATTTTTACCTCCATAGTAATTAAGATGTGCAAAACGTACATTTATTATATCATGTGCGCACCGTTAAGTCAACCGATTTTTTACATTTTTCTGCCGAAAACGACGCGTCCGATACCCTGAAGATCGGAAATTATTTCCGCGCGGAGATCCGCCGTTTCAAGAAGCGCTTTAACGTCCTCCGCCTGCCCGTCGCCGACCTCGAAGGCGAGTATTCCACCCTTATCGAGCCGTCCGCTCCAGAGCGGCACAAGCCGACGGTAGAAATCCAGCCCGTCCTCGCCGCCGAAAAGCGCGGTTTCGGGTTCGTACCGAACCTCGCGCTGAAGCTCGTCCATTTCGCGGCGGGTGAGATACGGCGGGTTTGCCGTTATCACGCTGAACGTTGATCCCT
>USOZ01000292.1 GCA_900556525.1 uncultured Oscillospiraceae bacterium
ACGCGCATACCAAAGCTTTCGCGACGGTTGTTGACGGAATGATTTACGGGCGCGGCGTGTGCGACGATAAAGGTCCCGCCGTCGCGTGTATATACGCAATGCGCGACATTCTGGAAAGCAAAATCCCGCTTAAACGCCGCGTGCGCCTGATTTTCGGGCAGACCGAGGAGAACGGCGACTGGACTGATATGGACTATTACCGCGAGCATGAGGAAATACCCGCGTTCGGCTTTACTCCCGACGGCGATTTCCCTGCAATTTACGGCGAAAAAGGCATACTCACGCTGAAGCTGTCCATGCCTCTTGAAAAAAGCGGATTCCTTTCAGCAAGCGGCGGAAACGCGCCGAATATGGTCGCCGATTATGCCGAAGCAAAGTCCGCAAAAGGAATAGAATTTTCTATCGTTGGAAAATCCGCGCACGGAAGCACGCCCGAACTCGGCGAAAATGCGATCTCGCATATGTTTGCCCTGTCCGAGCTTTCCGACTGCCCATTTGCGAGGTTCTATAATGAAAAAATCGGAATGCATATCCACGGCGAAGCTATCGGCGCAGACGTTTCGGACGAAAAGAGCGGCAGGCTGATTTTTAACGTAGGTATGCTCGGCTCGGACGCGGAAAACGTGTTTATTATCGTAAATCTTCGCACTCCCGTCGACTTTGATTACCCCGAAATCGAAGCCGCGATCTCACGCGAATGTGCGCCCTACGGCGTAACCGTTGAGCGCCTTTCATGGCAGGCTCCGATTTATCTTGATAAGGACGGCGAGCCCGTGAAAACGCTTGTTAATATTTACCGCGAATGTACAGGCGACGATTCCTGCGCAAAGGTTATCGGCGGCGGCACTTACGCCCGTGCAATGGACAATATCGTCGCTTTCGGACCGATGTTCCCCGAGCTTGAACCGACCGAGCATCAGCCGAACGAATGTTATCCCGTCGAAAAATTTATGCAGCTCCGCGAGATTTACCGAAAGGCAATCGAACAGCTCGCAAACCTCTGATTTCTGAAATAAAAACCGACGAAAGTTTTATGCTTCCGTCGGTTTTTATTTTTATACTCAGCCCCAATTAAAAACTATACAAAAAATCGAGTATAATCTTGCATATAGAGGCTATACGAAAATTTTTTTCTATATTTTTATTGGTATATATGAAGATTGCAAAGCAATACAAGGCAACCCCGCCTATTAAAAATTTACGGATTTCGGAGTAAAAATGTTTTCAAGCGACCATTATTTACCTCATGCCGACCGTGCGCGCTCCATTTTTTACCCCAACATATCAATTATCATACGCCCGATATTATCGAAGCCGTCGAGCGTTCCGAGATTTTTCGGGGACACGCTGCCGCCGAAAATCAGCAGAGGCGTGTACTCACGCGAATGGTCGGTCGAGGGCGTGGACGGGTCGCAGCCGTGGTCGGCGGTTATCATAAGAACGTCGCCGTCACGCATTTTCTCCATAAATCCGCCGAGCCAAACATCAAATTCGTTAAGCGCATTAGTGTAGCCCGCAACGTCGTTGCGGTGTCCGAACTGCATATCAAAATCAACAAGATTGGTGAAGCAAAGCCCGTGAAAATCGGTCTGCTGAACGCGCGAGGTCTCCGCCATGTCGTTCGCATTTCCGATAATTCTGTTGAAATCTGTCAAGCCCTTGCCCGCGAAAATATCGTGTATCTTGCCTATCCCGATAACGTCGAAGCCGTGCGCCTTGAGTATATCCATCGTCGTATCTTTCGGCGGGACAAGCGAATAATCATGTCGGCGCGGAGTCCGCGTAAAGGGGTATTCGCCCTCGAAAGGCCGCGCAATAACACGCCCGACCGCGTGCTTGCCATGCAGCATTTCGCGCGCGATTTCGCAGTATCTGTACAGCTCGTCAACGGGAACAACGCTCTCATGCGCAGCGATCTGGAACACGCTGTCCGCCGAGGTGTAGACGATAAGCGCACCCGTTTTTATATGTTCCTCGCCGTAGTCGCGTATTACGTCCGTACCCGAATACGGCTTGTTGCAAAGCACTTTTCTGCCTGTTTTCTGCTCAAATTCACGGATAACCTCGTCGGGAAAACCGTTCGGGTAGGTCGGAAAAGGCTTCTCCGAAACTATCCCCATCATCTCCCAGTGTCCGGTAGTGGTGTCCTTGCCCTTTGAAAGCTCCCTCATACGCGCATAAGCGCCGAGCGGTTTTTCACACGCCCCGCCGTAGCCGTTGCCCTCAATGTTAAAAAGTCCTATTTTTTTCATGTTTGGAACATTCAGCTTCCCCGTATCGAAGCAAGCCTTGAGGGTATTGCTGCCCTCGTCGCCGTAATCCGCCGCGTCAGGCGCTTCGCCTATCCCTACGCTGTCCAAAACTATAAGAAAAACACGTTCAGCCATAATTACTCCTTTCCGCAGAGCTTGCCTGCGCCGCTTGTGCCTATGCGCGAGCAGCCGAGCGCGATATAATCCTCCATGTCCTCTTTGGTGCGGATACCGCCCGCCGCCTTTATTTTTACATTTTCGCCGATATGCGCCTTGAACAGCGTTATGTCGGATTTCTGCGCGCCCGCAGTCCCAAATCCCGTTGAGGTTTTGATATAATCCGCGCCCGTTTCGGTAACAATTTCACAAAGGCGTATCTTTTCATCTTCGGTAAGATAACACGTTTCGATTATCACTTTCAGCAGTTTATCCGGAACAGCCGCGCGCACCGCCGCAATGTCGTTTTTCACTGCGTCGAAATTGCCGTTCTTGACCTCGCAGAGATTTATCACCATATCAATTTCGTCAGCGCCGTCGTTTGCCGCGTCAGCCGCCTCAAACGCCTTTGCGCGCG
>USOZ01000293.1 GCA_900556525.1 uncultured Oscillospiraceae bacterium
ACCTTCCGCTCTTTTCCTCCTGTGGTAAGCGAGATGTATCCTATGGATTATGTGGAAAAAAGCGGAAGATCTCACCGAAAACCGCCGTGTCCCAGAACAGCAGTAAGCCTGTCACAGCCGCTCCGACAGCAGTCACAAGCACCGCTCCCGCAGCAATATCCTTGCCTATCATCGCGAAAATATTGAACTTAGGCGAAACCTTGTCGATAACGACTTCTATCGCCGTATTGAACAGCTCCGCAGCAATTACGCCCGCGCAGGTCAGTGTGAGCAGAACATATTCGCTTCGGCTGAAATTGTAGAAAAAGGAAAAAGCAAAGACATATGCCGTCGCAACCAGATGTATTCTGAGATTGCGTTCATGCCGCAGACAGAATGCAAAGCCGCGCCCCGCATAGTAAAAGCTTTTCCCGAGTTTTCGTATTTTGTTCATATTGCTGTTCAGCGTGTATAGCCGAGTGTTTCGAGGATAAATTCCTGCTTTTCAAACATTTCCTTTTCCTCTTCCTCGCTGTTCACATGGTCGTATCCGAGCAGATGAAGCATTGAATGAACGGTAAGAAACGCGATTTCGCGTTCAAAGCTGTGACCGTATTCGATTGCCTGTTCGATTGCCTTTTCAACGGAAATTACAATATCGCCGAGCATACAGCTATCCGTTACGGGGTCAATATCAAACCCCTCGCTGTCCATAAGCGGGAACGAAAGCACGTCCGTTTCGCGGTCGATATTGCGGTAAAAGCGGTTCAGCTCGCGTATTCCGAGATTATCGGTGTATGTCACCGAAACCTCGAAATTGTCGTGATAGCCCTCGGCGTAAAGCGTTCCGAGGCAGCAGCGTTTAACGATCGTTCTTGTTTTCTTCGAGATATGAACAAGCTTCTGCTTATTCGTTCCTAAAATTCTTATGCTTAACATATTACTTCTCACTTTCTGTTTTCGTTGTATTTTTCGTAAGCCTTTACAATGTCCTGAACCAGCTTGTGTCGCACAACGTCCTTTTCGGAAAAGCGCACAATGCCAATATCGTCAACATTTTTGAGTATCTTAATCGCCTCGACAAGTCCTGAGCGCTTTGAATCAGGCAGGTCAATCTGCGTAACGTCGCCCGTTATGACCATTCGGCTGTTGAACCCGAGACGCGTCAGGAACATTTTCATCTGCTCGGGGGTCGTATTCTGCGCTTCGTCGAGGATAATAAAACTGTCGTCGAGCGTTCTGCCGCGCATATAAGCAAGCGGAGCAACCTCGATTATGTTGCGTTCGAGATTGCGCTGATAACTTTCCGCGCCCATCATGTCGAAAAGTGCGTCATAAAGCGGTCTGAGATATGGGTCAACCTTGTTCTGTAAATCTCCCGGCAAAAAACCGAGTTTCTCGCCCGCTTCAACCGCGGGGCGCGTCAGAATGATACGATTGACCTCGTGGCTCTTGAATGCACGCACCGCCTGCGCGACAGCAAGGTAAGTTTTTCCCGTTCCCGCAGGCCCTACGCCGAAAACGATCGTGTTATTGCGTATGCAGTCGATATACCGCTTCTGCCCGAGGGTCTTTGCCTTTATCGGCTTGCCCGTGAAAGTGACGCAGATAGTATCGCCGCCGATTTCGGCGACCTGACTTTCCGCACCCTCGTTGACAAGGTTTATCACATACCGCACACTCTGGTCGGTTATCGCTTCGCCCTTGTCAATAAGTTCGACAAGCCCAAGAATAGCTTTTTTGGCGCACTCAGCACGGTCCTCCTGCCCCGTGATCTTTATCTTTCCGTCGCGGCTGAAAATCGAAACGCCGTATTCTTTTTGAAGTATGGTGATATTTGAATCGAAATCCCCGAAAACCGTGTGCAGCTTATCAAGGCTGTCAAGTTCAATTTCAAGTTCCGTCATTCACATTCTCCTTTGTGCTGCGGAGCCGATACGCTCCTTAATACATATAAATTTATTATAGCATATTTTTTCCGTAAAATAAAGTGATTTTTATAAATTTAAGGAAAAAGTTTTACATAAAAACCACGCAGCCGAAATCTTTTTAAAAAGCTATTGAAATCCCACGCTAAATATGGTATAATATAAGTCAATTTGAACGGTTTTTCGCCGTTAAAATAACGAAAGGACACAAAAAAATGGCAGATTTGATGAAAGGGCTTTCAAGAACCCATTACTGCGGAGAGGTCGAGGGCGTAGGAAACGAAGTTACGGTCGGCGGCTTTACGCAGCGTATCCGCGACAAGGGCGGACTTATTTTTATAGATTTACGCGACAGAACGGGAATTGTTCAGCTCGTTTTTGACGATACGACCGCTCCCGAAGTATTTGAAAAGGCTAAAACCGTCCGCAGCGAGTATGTTCTTATGGCGAAAGGTATTCTCAGAAAGCGCGAAAGCGTAAATAAGGACATTAAAACGGGCGACGTTGAAATTCTCGTAAACGACCTTAGAATTCTCTCAAAGGCAAACACCCCACCTTTTGAAATCACAAATGATACAAAGGTAAATGAAGAACTGCGCCTTAAATACAGATACCTTGACCTGCGCAGAGCGAAGCTTCAGGAAAATCTGATGATGCGCCACAAGATCGCAAAGGTTGCGCGCGATTATTTCTACGAAAACGGCTTCCTTGAGATTGAAACCCCCATGATGATGAAATCCACGCCCGAGGGCGCGCGAGATTACCTCGTTCCCTCCCGTGTTCACTCCGGTAAGTTCTATGCGCTTCCTCAGTCCCCGCAGATCTACAAACAGCTTCTTATGATTGCAGGCTTTGACCGTTATATCCAGCTTGCGCGCTGCTTCCGTGACGAGGATCTCCGCGCGGACAGACAGCCC
>USOZ01000294.1 GCA_900556525.1 uncultured Oscillospiraceae bacterium
AGCCACGTTGTAGACGCATTAAGACAACTTGGAGCGCAGGCATTCACTGCGGAAGAAAAAAGCGGAACTTGCCCGATGCTCATAAAAGGTCCTATAAATGCAAGCAAAACAGTAAAAACAGGCGGCGAGCTTAGCCAGTATGTTTCCGGAATGATGATGGCGGCTTGCAGGCTGAATGGAACTCTCAAAATCGAACTTTCAAATCCAAAGGAAACACCATACCTTTACATGACACAAAAGTGGCTTGAAAGCTGCGGAGTAAAAGTCAGAATGTCAGAGGACTTTAAGCACATCGAAGTTGACGGTCCTGTAAAAATCAAGGCATTCGACAAAGCAATTCCAAGCGACTGGGAAGCTGTGGCATTTCCGCTGATTGCAGCCTTAATCACAGACAGCGAGCTTGTAATTAACAACGTGGACTTAAGCGGAACACAGGGCGATGAAGCAATAGTCGAAGTTCTAAAATCCCTTGGAGCAGACATTGAGCTTGACAAACAAATCTGCTCTCTCAAAGTGCACGGCGGAACAAAAGCAAGCAACGGAACAGGAAGACTTTCCACGGAACTTCTAAAAAACAAAGAGCTTCACGTAAATCTTTCTGGATTTCCTGACGCAGTTTGTGCTCTTGCCGCAGTTTCGTGCTTTGTGGAAGGAACTGTTTTTATTGAAGACATTGGCGTTTGCCGCAGAAAGGAAACAGACCGCATAAAAGTTCTAAAAAGCGAGCTTGAAAAACTGGGCGCGCAAGTAGAAGAAGGCGAAGATTTTCTGGTTATCAAGGGACATTCTCCAGTTCTTGCTGACGGAAAGCCAAACCCGGAATTTGTCCTGCACGGCGCAGAAGTTGAAAGCTACTTTGACCACAGAGTTGCAATGAGCCTTGCCTGCCTAGGACTTGGATTAAAAGAAGGTCAAGAAATAAAAGTAAAAGACGCAGAATGTTGCTCTGTAAGCTTTCCTGAATTCTTTGAAGCCATGAACAAAATAGGAGCCGGATTTACAAAAGCCTAAATGACAGCAAAAAAAAAGACTGTCTTGAAACTGTTTTACTTGCTATTTTCACGGCCTTCAACAAGCCGAACTCTCCAGTCGTATTCTTTTTGCTCGTCTTCAATTTCCTGCTTGCGAAATGACTTTGACAATTCTTCAATAACTGGAGCAATATTTATCACAGCATCCACAATGCAAGGCTCAAAGTGGCTTCCGCTTGATTCCTTAAAAATTTCAATTGTTCGCTCAATAGAAAACGGCTGTTTATAAGGTCTCCAACTTAAAAGAGCGTCAAGAACATCGGCAGCAGACATTATTCGGGCGCAAAGAGGAATTTCATTTCCAGAAAGTCCGTTCGGATAGCCGCTTCCGTCGTACTTTTCCTGATGCATAAGCACGCCGTTGAGCACTTCGTTACTGTAGCCGCCCTGCTCTTTCAGCAGGAAATAGCCGAGCGTGGGGTGCTTTTTCACCTGTTCAAACTCTTCGTCTGTGAGCTTTCCGGGCTTTCTGATTATCTCTATGGGCAGCATTCGCTTTCCTATATCATGCAAAAGCGCCGCCAGCGCAAGGTCGCCCATCTGACCGCGCGGCAGATTCATCTGCTTTCCTATCGAAACGGACATCATCGCCACACGCAGGCAGTGCTTATATGTACTGTCGTCGTAGCTTTGAAGCTGGTGCATTTTAAGAAGCAGATTATCGTCGTTTTCGACGCTTCGTATAAGGTTATCGGCAAGTCCGCGCATCTCCGCACGGTCCTCGTCGGATATTTTGGCAAGAGGGGTGTCGTCGTCGCCGCCGAACACGTCTTTAAGCGCATTAAGCGACTCGTGAACGTCAATTTCCGCCTTGAGCTGGTCGGCAATATTCAATAGGTCGTTGCGTATCCACACAAAATCGACGTTATAACGTTCCTTTAGGTTAAAAATCGTAACGCTGTCGAGCTTTGAGCCGCTGAAAAGAAGGATATGATCAGATTTCGGTTCATAAACGTTGCGGGCAAGCGTCATGCCCGATTCAAGCTCTTCGACCGGTATTTTTACAGCATTTTTTACTTCGGTTCCCTGCACGGTGTACTCCTTTAAGGTTAATGGGAAATGATCAGATCGCGGCAAGTCCGCGGTCAATGTCCGCAATAATATCCTCGATAGCTTCAAGTCCTACCGAGAAGCGGATAAGTCCGCCGTCTATTCCCGCTGCGGCGAGCTGTTCGTCAGTAAGCTGGCGGTGCGTCGCGGAAGCAGGGTGCAGCACGCAGGTGCGTATATCGGCAACATGAACTTCGTTTGAAGCGAGCTTCAGGCTGTCCATGAATTTAACGGCATTATCGCGGCCGCCCTTTATTGAAACGGAGATTACTCCGCTTGTGCCATTGGGGAGGTATTTCTTTGCGGTTTCGTAATATTTATCGCCCTCGAGTCCCGGATATGAAACGAAAGCGACCTTATCCGAGGCTGCGAAATGTTTCGCGGCAGCAAGCGCGTTTTTGCAGTATTGCGGCATTCTCACCGCAAGCGTTTCAAGCCCAAGGTTGAGCAGGAACGAACTGTTAGCGGCGGGATAGCAGCCGAAGTCGCGCATAAGCTGCATTCTCGCTTTCAGAAGATAGGGAGCGACGGGATAGTCGCGGGTATAAATAACGCCGTGGTAGCTTTCGTCGGGCTCGGTAAGACACGGGAATTTTCCGTTCGTCCAGTCGAACTTGCCGCTGTCCACGATGATGCCGCCCAGCGTGGTGCCGTGGCCGCCGATGAACTTGGTAGCGGAATGGACGACAATGTCGGCACCGTGCTCAATGGGACGGATCAGGTAAGGGGTGATATTGAAGTT
>USOZ01000295.1 GCA_900556525.1 uncultured Oscillospiraceae bacterium
CAGGAAGCCGCAGATAAGGCAGAGGAAAAGCAGCCTGAACAGGCGGCAGAGCAGCAGGACACAGCAGCCCCGGTTGATAGTGCTATGAATCCCCCGGAAGCCCCGGCAGAGGAAGAAAAGCCCCGCCGTAAGCGTAAAGCAAGAGATTAAGAAAGGTAGGTACACAGTATGAACAATCCGTTTGGTATTCCTGATGATGTGTTTGAAGGAATGGTCGCTTCCATTTTGAAGGCGCAGGGCAAGACCCGCCCCGGCAACAATGCCAACATTCAGAACCCTTTCATTCAGAAGGTGGAATTCAATGTTGCAGAGGAAGCAAAGAAGTCTGCTTCCGTGTCTATGGCTTTGTATAAGGCATATCAGGAAGTGGGCTTCACGCAGGAACAGGCTTTTGAACTGGTTAAGGGTATCTTGACCGCAAAGAAAAACTAATTACAGAAAGGTTAAACAGGTGAAAAATTATGGCTAACATTTGGGAAGAATTCGATAAGAGCATTGACACGGAAGGTTTGGCAAAGGATGTTGAGGAAGCAGCAGAAAACGGCGGTCGCCGTGAAGTTCCGCATGATACCTATGAGGTGGCAATCAACAAGCTGGAGCTGACAAAGAGCAAGAAAGGTGATCCGATGGTCACTTGCTGGATGAAGATTGTTGAGGGTGAGTACAAGGGCAGCTTGATTTTTATGAATCAGGTGGTAACGCAGGGATTTCAGATTCACATTGCAAACGAATTCATGCGTGCGCTGGTTCAGGAGATGGAAACCCCTGTTGAAGTCCAGTTCAAGACCTATTCGCAGTATGCGAACATGATTATGGACATTATGGAAGCCATTGATAACAACTTTGAATACAAGGTTCGTTACTACGAGAACAAGGGCTATAACGCATTTGAGATTCAGGAAGTTTATGTTCTTGAAGATTAAGTGATACAACTTGTGACCTGACAAGTTAAACAGGCGGGTGGGTTGGTGGGAAAACAGCAGAAAGGGGTGAATGGATTGCTGTTTTATGATACAGGCGTCATATCCAGCGTTTCACAGCCTTTCTCCTGCGTGAACCCGTCGAAGCCAAGCTCTGCGCAGAGATCGGTCACCTTGCGATATCCCGCGCCACCATTCCCAATGATAGCAAAAATCCCGCCTGTAAAAGCGGGATTTCGTCATATTTCGGTGATGCTGACGGTGTTGCCGTGATTTTTGATAATGCTGATGAGATCGTCGGCTTTCAGCCAAACTGTTGCGGTGTTTTCGTTCGGGTGAACTCCTATTATCTGCGGTGGTTCGGTAAAATCCTTGTCCAGATAGAATGTGACTTTGCGTTCGTCATCGTTTAGGATTCCGAGAGGAGTGACCGAGCCGGGAGTGAGTTTTAATATGTGCATAAGGTCATTTTCTGATGCAAAACTGAGCGCGCGTGTGCCGTTTTTCTGTCGAAATTCTTTTAAATCGACGCGCTTGTCACCCTTTACGGTGATAAGATAGTAGCTGCGCTTTTTGTCGTCGCGCACAAAGAGGTTTTTTGCGTCAGCCTCGGGATATGGAATATCAATTTCGGAAAGCTCTGCCATATTAAAGACAGCCTTGTGCTCGGTAATTTCGTGGGTTATGTCCTCATTTTTGAGAAATTCGTATATTTCCTGTTTATTCATAATATCACTTTTTATATTTATAGTAAATTTAAGTTATCTTCCGAGGTAATCAATCTCTCTGTCAAAATCGGGAATTTCTCCGAGTACAGGTATGTTGTACATCTGCGTTAGGTCATCTTCTGCGGTTATACTGTTGTCGAGTCTCCATATCAGCAGAATTGCCAGAACCGAAAGAACAGTTCCAAAAACCGCACCCATTATCGTAAACATTTTTTCGTCGGGAAAAGACGGTTCGGACGGCTGAACAGGGTCGCGCATTACCGTTATTTTCGCCTCCGCACGATAGCTGTCAACAACGCTTGGCATAAGATCAAGAAATTTCGTCATCAGTTTATACGACGCATCAGAATTGTCACAGTCGGTGGAAATTTCGAGAATTTGCGTACCATTTTTCTTGTTTATCGATACCATTCGGTCAAATTCAGCGTAGGAAAATCCCGAAACGAGCGTTGAATTTACAACGTTGTACATTTGCGGACTTGTAAAAAGGAGCGCACAGGTTTCAGCTTTTTCGCTTGACGAAGTTCCGTCAGTGCTTTCAATGTAGATCTCCGCGGTTGTAATATAGTGTTTCTGAAGCCCGTAAGCCGCGAGAACATACCCGCAGATAGTCATAAGAATAATCACAACGACCGCCATTCGCCAGTTTCTGCGTATTACGCGAAGCAGTTTTTTCAGTCCGACCACTCCCTTTCAATTTGCTCATCTTTTTCACACGGCGGCTTTCTCAATCCCCGCCGCCTTTCCCACTTTCAAAAACGCCGCCTGCCCGAGAAAATAAAGACTCCCCTGCTGCGGCTCGCTTCGCTCGCCGCTTGCCTTTTCCCACTTTCTTTAAAGCGGTCTTTTCGCGATAACTCCGCCCGCGCGCGGATACTGCGGCGGAGTGTCAGAGAATTTTTTTATTATTACAAGCTGCCGCGCGTCGCCCGACGGAAGCTTGTAATTTTTTACATCTGTGATTTCCCCTCTGAGCTTTTTTATTGCATTTTCTGCGAGCTTTGTTTCGTCTTCGGAACCCTTTAGCGCGGCGAAGATACCGCCTTTTTTAACGTAAGGCAGACAGTATTCACAAAGAACGTTGAGTGCCGCGACCGCTCTTGCGGTAACGAAACCAAAGCTGTCGCGCAGTTCGGGCTTTTTCGCCGCTTCTATACAACAAAAAT
>USOZ01000296.1 GCA_900556525.1 uncultured Oscillospiraceae bacterium
GGCCAGTACTGTTCAGCAGATTATCAGGCGCAACTGAAGCGGCATAATCTGCGTGGAAGTATGAGCGCAAAAGGTTGCTGCTACGATAATGCCTGCGTGGAAAGCTTCTTTCATTCGCTGAAAGTGGAATGTATCCATGGAGAACACTTTATCAGCCGGGAAATAATGCGGGCAACGGTGTTTAATTATATCGAATGTGATTACAATCGGTGGCGGCGGCACAGTTGGTGTGGCGGCCTCAGTCCGGAACAATTTGAAAACAAGAACCTCGCTTAGGCCTGTGTCCATATTACGTGGGTAGGATCAAAATGCCGCTTTATGGTGACTCACAAAAATTCACCACATCCCTCACAACCACCTTATTACGCCCGGTCTCTTTCGCCTCGTAAAGTGCGTTATCAGCCAGTCGATAGATCTCATTTGGGTTTAACGCATTTTCCTGAGTCACAACAGCGCCAATACTAATCGTCACTTTTTGTGGTATAGCGTATTCAGGATTATCGCCAGTTAAACGCTCAACATTTTCCCGAATCCTTTCCGCTAAAGCTTTCG
This sequence comes from uncultured Oscillospiraceae bacterium, assembly GCA_900556525.1. Taxonomy (GTDB): domain Bacteria; phylum Bacillota; class Clostridia; order Oscillospirales; family Ruminococcaceae; genus Ruminiclostridium_E. Next base: position 553 of record USOZ01000296.1, read on the forward strand.
CACGTTCAGTATCGATGTCCGTCAGCAAGACGCCAAACTCTTCGCCGCCGACGCGCGCTAAAAGGTCATCTGGTCGTATGCTTTTCCCAATGATATTCACCACTGTTTTTATCACCTGATCGCCAACCGGATGCCCCCTGGTGTCGTTGACTTTTTTGAAGAAGTCAATGTCACAGATGAACATTGAAATCCTGCGGGGATTTTCACCGTCGGTGAGCAGGCGCAGATAATCTCTGTTGTAGTCGCTGTAGAATCCCATTCGGTTTTTAAGCTCGGTCAGCTTGTCATGCTGCGAATCGTCGAGGAAGGTTTCGCTTTCGAGCGTTATACCGCAGATGAAAGCCGCCAGCGAAAGCCTGCGCGTATCCGCCTCGAGGTCGAATTTTCCGCCGTTTCCGATTTTATTTATCGCCTGATAAGCGCCGATAAACTCGCCCTTACAGTTGGAAATCGGCATAACGAGAATGGATTTTGTGACGTATCCCGTTTTTTTGTCAACGTCCGAGTTGAAATCAGGATTGCTGTACGGGTCGTTTGTAACAATCGCGCGGCGCTCGGCAAGAGCCTTTCCAACAAGCCCCGTGCCCTCGGGGATCGTTATCCTTTCCGTTCCGACAGCGGCGGTCGTCCATAGCGTACTGGCGCGCTTATCCCACTTCCAGAAGCTCGCGCGGTCGGCGTGTACCAGCGTTCTTCCGAGGTCGGTAAGCAGTCGGAATATCTCAAGGTGGGCGTTGCTTGCGTCCTCGTCGGCGTGCGACATTTCCTTATAAAGATTTTCGGTTATCCCGAAAATTTGTTCGAGAAGCTCTTCGGCGGTTACGTTTTCGTTCATATTTATTCCTTTCTCTCAGTTTAAGGAAGTGCTGATTAAATCGGGTATGCAGATTACGCATACAGATTTTTCGTCAGGCGGATGCCGCCCCCAGGATTGTATGAAAACGACGCGGGAATACTTGATGTATTTCAAGGAGTTTTCGTGCAATAAGACGGAAAATATGCAAGTAAGATGCGTGCCGCGATTTATTCAGCACTTCCTTAAGTTATTACCTCTGATTATATCATTTTTGCATGGGTTTGTAAACACCCGAAATGAAAAAATAAACAAAATTTCTAAAAAATAGTGACAAAGTGAAAAAAATATGCTATTATAAAAGGTAATAATATGAAGCGGGGGAGAAAATTGAAGAACAAAAAATTGCTTATTGCGGCTGAAACTGCCGCGGCGTTCGCGCTTGCATTTCTGGTGACGCTCAGCGGGGCTTTTTACTCGGTCGATAACCTGCTGCGCGACAGGATATATCAGAATCCGCGCGGCATCAACAATAAGATAAAAATAATAGCGATAGACGATAAAACGCTGTCGGAGATAGGTCCGTTCGGCACATGGAGCAGGCAGAGCTATGCCGACCTTATTGATATTCTCGGTGACGCGCCCGTGGTTATCGGGTTCGATATTATGTTTTTCGGGGAAATTGACGAGGCGGGCGATAATGCGCTTCGCGAAGCGTGCAAAAAAAGCGGAAATATCGTTTCGGGTTCATACATAAATTACAACAGCGCTTATAAGACCGACGAAAGCGGCAAGCCCTATATAGACCATTTTAACATAGCGCTTATTGAGCAGCCGATAACGGAGGGAGCGTGCGCGGACGGGTTTGTGAACGCTTCTCCCGACGATGACGGGATAGTCCGCTCCGCGTTTCTGACCACGGAATATGACGGACGGGAGTACGGCAGTTTTTCTTCGATCATTTACGAAAAATACTGCGCCGAAAAGGGGATCTCTCCGAATGTTCCGTCGCTCGACGGAAACGGGAGAATGTGGATAAGCTACGCGGGGCGCCCGTACGACTATGAACATATTTCGTACTGTGACGTTGTGAGCGGTAAGGTCGATCCGCGCGTTTTCACCGACTGTATCGTTCTTGTCGGGGCGTACGCTTCGGGGCTTCAGGATCAGTTTTCCGTTCCCGGGAGCGCCGATCAGATGTACGGAGTAGAAATTCACGCGAATATTTTACAGGGGCTTCTCGACGGGAAATATCCCGTTCCCGCGCGAGATTTACGAGGAAAGCGAGTAAAACGAAAGCGGGAGCATACAGGAGCGGCAGCGCTGTACCCGAATTATTAAGGGCAGCCCCGACCGCGATATATCCCGCCGCGGCAAGCACCGTCACCGCCGTCGATATGCGGAATTTCAGCCTCCGCGCAAGGTCGATCCGCGCGTTTTCACCGACTGTATCGTTCTTG
>USOZ01000297.1 GCA_900556525.1 uncultured Oscillospiraceae bacterium
GCGGTTTATTCAACGCTTCCGTTATTCAGCGGCGCGCAAAAAAAGTCAACCCCGACTGTTTTTCGCAGTCGGGGAAAATGTTTTTAAAGAATTATACAGATAAGACCGCCGCAGCCTTCGTTTATTATGCGCTCGATAGTTTCCTGAAGCTTCTGGCGTGCGTCGGCAGGCATTCGGTACAGCTTATTGTGAAGTCCCTCATTCACCAGCTCATGCAGCGACTTGCCGAAAATATTACTCTCCCAGATTTTCGTGGGATTTTCCTCAAATTCTTTCAGCAGATAATGTATAAGCTCCTCACTTTGCCGCTCAGAACCGACTATAGGCGATACCTCCGTTTCGATATTCGCCGCCATCATGTGAATTGACGGAGCCTGTGCGCGTAGCCGAACGCCGTACTTTCCGCCCTGCTTTACAATTTCGGGTTCTTCTAGGCTCAGCTCGTCAATGCCCGGCATAACTATTCCGTAGCCCGTTGCCTGAACCTCGTCAAGTGCCGCTTTTACCTTTTCATATTTTTTCTTCACCGCTGCAAGCTCTATCATGCACGGCATAAGATCTCCCTCATCGTGAAGCTCAAGTCCCGTCGCTTCTCCGAGAATACGGTAAAACAGTTCGTTCTTTATCTCGACTCGGACAAATCCCGCGCCTTTTCCAAGGTCGATTTCTTCAACATTACAGCCCGAAATATATTCGCAGTCGGAGAGCTTACAGGTTATTCCCTTTATCTCGCCTATTGCCGAAATTTTGGCTGCCGAGGCTTTAAGCGCGCTGAACACCTCACGCTTGAGCCAATGCTCCTTATCCAGAACCGTCAGCCACTTAGGGATACGTATATTTATTTCCTTTACGGGGAACTGCAAAAGAATTTCGGTCAGAATATCCTTTATTTCCTGCTCGCCTATTTCAAGGCAGTTGAGCGCAATTACAGGCTTTCCGTATTTTTCGCGCATTTCGTCCGCAAGCGCGATACTTTCACGGCTTTTCGGGTTCTGACAGTTAAGAATTACCGCGAAAGGCTTATTTATATGTGTAAGTTCTTCGATAACCCGCTGTTCAGCCTCCTCGTATTCCGCGCGCGGAATATCCGAAATGCTTCCGTCGGTCGTTATAACCAGCCCGATAGTCGAATGTTCGTTTATAACCTTCTGCGTTCCGACTTCTGCCGCCATATTAAAAGGTATCTCGGTATCGAACCACGGCGTCATCACCATTCGCGGCTGTTCATTTTCAATATAGCCGATAGCGCTCGGAACAATGTATCCGACGCAGTCTATAAGCCGCACATTCATGAATGTGTTGTCCTCAAGCTGAATTGAGATCGCGTCCTCCGGAACGAATTTCGGCTCGGTAGTCATAATCGTTTTGCCCGCCGCACCCTGCGGAAGCTCGTCGATAGCGCGTTCCTTTCGGAATGAGCTGTCGATATTCGGAATAACGACCGACTGCATGAAACGGCTTATAAACGTGGATTTTCCCGAGCGCACGGGTCCTACCACGCCGATATATATGTTCCCGTCGGTTCTCTGCGAAATGTCATGATAAATTGAATTATTCATACAACCCTCCTGTTAAACAATCGGAATAAGCAGCATACAGGGGGCTGTAAGCTGTTCCTGTTCAAGCTCGTTTTCGGCAGTTATCGCCGATACGCTCGTGTTATATCGCTTGGCAATGTCCCAGACAGCTTCGCCGCTTTCCGCATAGTACAGCTTCAGCGCGTAGTCGCCGTTCTTTTCTTTGGGACGTTCCTCGTTAAGGCTTATTTCTGTTATCGCATTCACTGTCCGCACCTGATAAACAAGCCCCTGAGCGCATAGCTGAACGTGTGCTTCTACAGTATTGTCGCCGCTTATGCTGTAAGTAACGCTTGCGACATACACGCTTATGTTTGCGGAATATCCGTCGCCGAGCATTGCCGCTTCGGTCTCAAATTCAAAACTCTCGGTCTTTTCGGTAAATATCGGCTTTCCTTCGCCGCTTTTTCCTATAAGCTGAACATTTGCCTGCCCGGTTATAACAAGACGGCGTTCGCCTTCCTCGGCGGCGCGTACAGTTGTTCCGAGCAGATCACAGCGACAGTCGAACACCTCGCCAATGTTTCCCTCCGAACATTCCAAAACGGAGCGAATTCCGAACTGCGGCATAAGAAGCTGCGGCGAATATTCAAGCTTAACGGGAGTCACGCTGTATCCGCTTTCATACTCTGTCGAGTACAGATCGCAGACGGGCGAAAGCACCGTTTCGCGGTATGCGGTAACCTTACAGTCAAGCGTAAGATCGCAGCCGAGCATACGGTTTTCACCGTCGTCGCCCTGTTTTATTTCAAGGTCACAGTCCATTACGTCAAACTGCGCATAACAGCTGTGCGCGTCGGTAACGCCCGCCATGTCGATTATCTGGCTCAGCGGGATTGCCGCTTCCATTACCTCAGTTTCGGTTTCGCCGCTTCCCGTGCGGATAAGATAAAGGGATTTTATTTTAGCCTCGCCCTTTACCACTACCTTATCAGAAATTATCTTAGTGTCGGTAACGGCTGCCGAACAGCTCACATTCAGCACTGCGGCAATTCCTCCGCCTGCGCCAGTTTCAATATCCTCGCGCACAACGTACTGACGTCCCGCAAAAAGGCGGCTTCCGCAGTAGTTCACGCTGTCGCACCTTACCTCAGTTCCCGCGCCGCTTGCCCCGCAGAGTATTTCTCCCTCATAGCACCCCGTAACGCGTATCTTGCAGCTTACCGCGCCGCGCACGTCGATGCGGAGCCGGTCTTTCTTACCGAAGTGGTGTATG
>USOZ01000298.1 GCA_900556525.1 uncultured Oscillospiraceae bacterium
CTTCAAACGCTTTGTCGGAATGCTCGAAAACGGCTGTGAAGCGTGGAGCGGCGCGGTCTACAACGTTTTTGAACAGCTGTACCGCGATGAGCGGATAGAAGCCGTGACGAACGAACTGAAAGAAAAAGGCGCGCTCTGTGCAGCCCTTTCGGGAAGCGGCAGCGCGGTTTTCGGGGTATTTGCGGACGAAAATGAAGCAAAAAAAGCGGCTGAAAGCATAAATTTGCCATTCTGCCGAATGATAAATCCAATATAAGGGTTGAAATTTTCTAAAAAATCGTGTATAATAAAAAAAGTGGATTTCACTTATGAAAAAGGCGCTGCCGCCGCTTCTGCGTCGGGCGTTGAAGAAAGGAATGGTATTATGATCATTGTACAAAACCACTGCGGCGGTATCCGCTACACAAAGGCTTTCTTTGACGAACTGGTAAGCCAGACGGTCGTTTCCTGCTTCGGCGTTGCCGAAATGAATGCTTCAAGTCCCGCAGAGGACATTATAAGCCGAATTCCCGGCGTAAAGAATATTTTCAGCGCGGGAAAAGGCGTTTCTGTCAGAATTTCGGGCAAAAAAATCAGCATAAACATTCATATCTCAATTTCCTACGGAACAAATGCGGCAGCTGTTACCAACAGCATAAAGCATAAGCTGAGCTATGTTGTCGAGGAGCAAACAGGGCTTCCCGTCGAGCGCGTGAACGTTTATATCGACGGACTTGTATCCTGATTTTACGCAGTTCAATCAACTTAACATAAAGGAAGTGTAGTTTTGGTAATCAGCGGTAAGCTTTTAAGAGACAGCATCTTATCGGGTGCTAACAACATTATCAACCACAAGAAAGAGGTAGACGAACTGAACGTGTTCCCCGTTCCGGACGGCGACACGGGCACGAATATGTCTATGACTATTGGCGCGGCGATACCCGAGCTGAAGCGCATGAGCGACGACATAGGCGCAGGCGCGGTCGCAGAAACCGTTGCGGGAGCAATGCTCCGCGGCGCACGCGGAAATTCGGGCGTTATCCTCTCCCTTTTGTTCCGCGGAATTTCAAAAGGACTGGCAAAAGCGCCGACCGCCGACGGAAAAACGTTTGCGGCTGCTCTCACAAAGGGCGTTGAAGCAGCTTATAAGTCAGTAATGAAGCCGACGGAGGGAACTGTACTTACGGTTTCGCGCGAGGCTGCCGAAGCGGCAGTAAAAAAATCCGAAGAAACCGACGACATTGTTGAAATATTCACGGCGCTCATCGAGGAGGGCGAAGCCTCTCTCGAAAGAACTCCCGAACTTCTCCCCGCGCTTAAAAAAGCGGGCGTTGTGGACGCGGGCGGTATGGGCTTCCTCGTAATTTTCAAAGGAATGTTACAGGTGATCAGCGGCGGCGCGATAATCGAGAACGAAGAAGAAGCTGCCGAAAAGAAAGCCGTTGTCGTAACGGGAAACGCTGCGGGAAACGCCGAAGCTAACATTGAATTTACTTACTGCACGGAATTTATCGTTATGAAGAAAGAGGGCTGCGGCGACGCTATGAAGCTGCGCGCATACCTCGAAAGCATCGGCGACAGCGTTGTTGTTGTCGACGACGAAAGCATTATCAAGGTTCACGTTCACACCGAACACCCCGGAAACGCTATTGAAAAGGGTATAACTTTCGGCTCGCTGACGAACCTGAAAATCGAAAACATGAAAGAACAGCACAAGGCGCAGATCGAAAAGGTCGAACTCGAGCGAAAGAGCAAGCTGGCACCCGTAAAGCCCGAAAAGCAGTATGGATTTGTGGCGGTTGCTAACGGCGCGGGTCTTGAAGCACTTTTCCGCGATCTCGGAGTTGACAGCATAGTTCGCGGCGGTCAGACTTCAAACCCTTCGACCGAGGATATTCTCGAAGCTATCGGCGCAACTCCAGCGCATAACGTGTTCGTTCTTCCGAACAATAAGAACATTATCATGGCGGCTGAGCAGACAGTAAAACTCGCTGACAGAAACGTTATCGTACTCCAGACGCGCTCTATCCCGCAGGGAATAACCGCAATGCTGACGTTCGACCCCGACGCTGACGTAACCGCGAACAGCGTTGCTATGACAGAAGCGTTCGACCGCGTTGGAACAGGCATGGTTACTTTCGCAGTCCGCGACAGCGAGGTTGACGACAAGAAAATCAAGCAGGGCGACATTCTCGGCATGGAGAACGGAAAGCTGACGGTGGTTGACCACGACCTGACAAAGGTTCTGTACAAAACAACGAAGCATCTGATGAACAGCGAAAGCAGCTACGTTACCATAATGTACGGCGCGGACGTTCCCGAGTATAAGGCGAACGAAGCGTTCGACTACCTTAAATCCAAGCTCGGCGACAATGTTGAATTTGTGCTTGTAAACGGCGGTCAGCCCGTATATTACTTCATCGTTTCGGTAGAATAATTTAAGAGATTTCTATTTCCGCCCACGTTGCGAAATGTGGGCGGTTTTTTCGGAGAAAAAATGAACTTAAATGACGATATAACATATCTGAAAGGCGTGGGCGAAAAGCGCGCAAAGCTTTTTCACAAGCTGGATATACAAACCGTCGGCGACCTGCTGACGCACTATCCGCGCGACTATATCGACTTCACCTCGCCCGTCCCGATGTCGGAGCTTATGCCCGACGACAACGCGGTTTTCTGCGGAATTGTAACAAAAAAACTCAAACCGTATATCGGGCGGCAGTATTCCATATACAAGGCGGTCGTGTCGGACAACACCGACGATATAACGCTCGCGACCGTCGATGAGCTGGTCGGCATTTTCGGGAAAGTGTA
>USOZ01000299.1 GCA_900556525.1 uncultured Oscillospiraceae bacterium
CCTCGGGCTCACTCGCGTCCACACTCGGAAAGAATAATCCCTTCCGTTACCGTGGGTATGTGTATGACGAAGAGACGGGCTTCTATTACCTCCAAAGCAGGTACTATAACCCCGAAGTCGGCAGGTTTGTTTCCTCCGATGTCCTCCTCTCCACAGGTCAGGGCGTTCTCGGGCATGACGCGTATGCGTATTGTCTGAATAATCCGGTGAATATGGGCGATAACTGCGGTTCGTATGCTGAAGCAATAAAGCCGCTTGATGAAGCCGGAGGGGGAAGTCTTGGCATTGGTATTGGTATCGGTTCACTGATATTAACAATTATTTCTGCCATTACTAACATAACAACATCGAAGCCGAAGGTTAAGTCCGATTCAAAGCCTCGAGAAAAACCCAAAACAGAATACTGGTCAGCCTCAATTGTTGATGGTCAAATTATAGCTATAAGTCCGCTGACGTATTCAGAGGCAAGAAACTGGGTTGATTCCGGCGGAAGTTTATTGTGCATTAACCATGCAGCTGCAATTGGAATTGTAAAATTCTACCCTTCTGCAAGGTGGGATCGCGCTCACAAATATGGGTGCGGTTATCTGAATCACTACCATTTGAGCTCGGCGCACACCAACCACATTTGGTATTATGGAGAATAAAATGAATAAAGAACGTATTGTTTTTTTCAAAAATGAGGATCAAAAAAGTGATCGATGCTCCGGAACAACATATGAGCAGTTTATTGATTATGCGTTCAAACACACTGATTTTTTCATGCTTGTATATGTTAATTACTACAATAAAGGATACACTAAAAAAATGAAGTCCTTTATGAAGAGCTTGAAACCGTTTCAGGTAAAAAGGCGCACAAACCCAAGTTGGCCCGGAACAGAGTTGACCATTTGCCCCAATACATCATATAAGGTGGTTTTTTATCGAACAGATGAAGACGCCAAGGAAGTACTGAAATACGTTTTCAAAATAAGCGACTGGTCTTGTCCGGAAAATCCACAGGATTTAGCCTTCTTTAAGGGTAACAAATGCTGGTTTTATTCTGTTGGGCATGAAAAAATTGCCGGAATAATCCGTGCTGATGATGAAGATGTCGATTTTGTTGTGAAATGCGGGCTGGCCGATTACAGTGATGTTGAGCCGTTCAATCCGCATTACTGTGTTTTCGATGAAGAAATCGTTAAAGACAAAGGCAGCATTGCACTGCGAGGGGCTAAAATATGATTTACGAAGACTTTGAATAGGAGCGCATTACATAGCCGGAATGAACAATGGCGATGGGACATACACATTTTGCAATGACTCGTCAATAAAATCAGTTACGCTGGACAGTCTGTATTTAGAACTCGAAGAGCGTGGCGATATGTTTATCAGCGGTTGGTGGATTAACTTCAATAAATAATTTAAAATTGAAGCAAGGAGGCTTTTATGAAAAAAGAAATGCGGCTAAATATAATGATTGTACTTATCGTCATATGTTTGGCAATGCTCACTGCCTGCATGAAAGGTGCACCGGACGATGCTTACATGATTGACTTAACAGATGAGCGAAATGTTGTGATTAATGATGCAACAGTTTTTTGGGCTGACGGAGATATTGAAAAGAACAAATTACTCGAACAATTTATTTTTGAGGAATTTAATGATTGTTTCAACACGAACATTCCGAATGTCGGCAAAATTGAACATGGGGATAAAGAAAAAGCAATAAAAGCCGCCGAATACTTTCTCAAGGAATACTTCGGAACTCGATATATTGACGCCGGCAACGGCAAAGTGAAAGTGAATTTTAAAAAGGATACGGGTTGGGGAAAACTCTGTTATTACCGTTGCGGTGACGTGTTCGTTTTGTTTGAAACGGATGAAGGCAGTTTTCGCGGATGCTTTGATTTGAGAATTCAAACTTACCTTCATTGTAAAGACGAGTCCGCTCCATGGACATTTACTATAAATTTGAATTTATATGAACAATCTGCAAAACACCTGTGCATGCTGTATGATTTAAACTTAATGAGTGTTAAAAAGTATACGTTTGACCGTGTAAGCGATTCTCAAACAGCGTTTGCTGCAGCAAAGAAAATGAGCAGATGGGCACGGTGCCAAGAAAAAGAGTACAAGGTGTATTTCAGTCCGTATTCCAATGCATGGTTCGTGTGTGCAAAGCATTGGATAATTGCATTCGGTGAGGATAACACAATTCTGTATTCTGCAATCGTGATTTGAGCGTGATTCATATCGCAATGTCCAGAATGACATTGTGAAGTTCGTTGACAACAGCGGCAGCATTTAGAAGTAGGAATACTTGGCGGCGGATTTATATTCAGAGTAAAACCGGCATAATGATAGGATGGCAGATAATGAAAAACGCTATAAAATATGTTTACGATGTCAATCCGTTTTATGTTCATTGGAAAAGGCATTTTTGTCCTAAATGCGGGAACAAGTTGGAACTACGTTACGCAAGCAGAATAATCAATTCAAAATCTCCGGAAGCAACGGATTATGATTTTTCCGTGGGTGATACTTTTTTTGTTGGAGATGTTGAGTTTAGAATAGGATATTTTCATTGTCCGAACTGTCAACTTGACATTTCATTTAAAGAAATGAAAAAATACGAAGAGCACAAACGGAAATAAATAATATGTATCATTCAGCAAGCACAGGGTCGTTGGAGGCATGGATTGCCTTTAAAGCAGCCCTATTGCCTACATACATATGTTTGTAATTTGCCGGATCAGCTCACTTCGTACGATGGCGAAAGCATAACATATGACGCTTCCGGCAAC
>USOZ01000300.1 GCA_900556525.1 uncultured Oscillospiraceae bacterium
TCTCGGGTATTGATACCTGCGCCGACAATATAGCGCTTCTTAGCGTCAAGCAGCTCGTTTTTGTTTTCCTTGTGAGAGTCGTAGTCCTTGCGGAATACGAAATAGAGGAGCTTTCCCGCGTCGTCGATTATCGGCAGAGCGTTCAGCTTGTGATCCCAGATTATATCGTTCGCTTCCTTTAAGGTCGTGCTTGCGGGAGCTGTGATGAGCTTTTCAAAAGGAGTCATGAAAGTCGAAACTTTAGTGTCGGGAGTCATTCTCGATACGCGGTAATCGCGGCTTGTAACAAGTCCGACGAGCTTCGCGTCGGGAGAACCGTCCTCGGTCACCGCCATTGTCGCGTGACCGGTTTTTGCCTTTAATTCGAGAACGTCCGCGAGGGTCATATCGGGGCTGAGGTTTGAATCGCTCTTTACATATCCCGCCTTATACGCCTTAACGCGCGCGACCATTGCCGCTTCGTCCTCTACACTCTGAGAACCGTAAATGAAAGAAATTCCGCCCTCCCTTGCGAGTGCGATAGCCATTTTTTCCCCCGAAACGGACTGCATTATCGCGGAAACAAGGGGAATATTCATTGTGATAGCGCTTTCTTCGCCTTTTTTGAACTTGACTACGGGAGTTTTAAGTGAAACATTTGCGGGGATACACTGTGAAGAAGAATATCCCGGAACAAGCAGATATTCGCCGAAGGTATGCGAGGGTTCAGAGTAAATAAAAGCCATTTTTGTTCTCCTTTTCTGTCATAATTCTGTTAAAAAAATGTTTACTACTATTATAACCGCAAACGCAGGTAAAGTCAACCGATTTTGTACATTTTTTTATTTTACAGCTGCCGCCGAATCTTCCGTTTTCATCATGAATTCGAGAACCTTGTCGGTACTCCAGAAGAAGTTTTCTTTTCCGATCTTTTCTTCAAGTCCGCAGCGCGCGAACATCTCCGCGACAGGCGGCTGAACACATGAAAAATATATCTTCTTGCCCTGCGCGAGGAGCTTGTCGCAAAGCTCGGCGAAAGCGTTTACGCCCGAAAGGTCCGCGATAGGCATTCCACGCAGCGAGAAAATAACGTATTCCTCGTTGTCGGTTATAACATCCTCGAGCTTCTGGCTGAGCTTGCTTGCCGTTCCGAAGTAGAGCGGACCGGTTATGTATGCGACGCGCGTCGCTTCAAGGCGTTTCATCGCCGCGCCGTCCGCAGTCATGTTTTCGGTATGCACGCCCGTTATATTTACCGTCATTTCCGAAACTTTAAGCACGAACATGATTACCGAGAACAGAACGCCGATAAGTATCGCTATCGTGAGGTCGAAAATGACTGTCGCAAGCATTGTGATAAGGAACTGGAACATCGCGGTCTTAATTTTTCTGCCGAAAATGTCCTTAATTACCGCAAATTCGTTCATGCGCACTGCCGTAACTATAAGCACACCTGCGAGCGCCGCAAGCGGAATTTCGGACATTACCCCGCCGAGTAGGAACATTGAAAGCAGCAGTACCACCGAATGGATAATGCTCACCACACGGGTCTGACCGCCTGCCTTTATCGCTACGCTTGTACGCGCGATCGCCGCCGTCGCGGGAACTCCCCCGAAAAACGGGATTATCATGTTACCCAAACCCTGAGCGATAAGCTCCTGGTCTGAGTCGAGCTTTTCGTTTTTCATGCGCCCTGCGCTTGCTCCGCAGAGCAGGCTTTCGATAAGTCCGAGCGCCGCAATGCTGACCGCAGGAAGGATAAGATTGTTGATGTGCGCCCAGTCTGCCTGAGATAAATCAAGTCTGTTTTCGAGAAACAGCGTTTTCGGAATTTCGCCTACGACCGAGCAGTCGAACTTGAAAATGAAATTCGCGGCAGTCGCGAGGATTATCGCAACGAGCGACGAGGGAACGACGCCGTTCCACTTTTTCGGATAAATAAACATGAACAGAATAACCGCCGCGCCGATTATGAACGCGGTCGGATTGAAGTGCTGTTCAAGCTGAAAATAGCTCACGAATTTATCAATAGTCGATTCGCCCGCAGAAGTAAACCCCGTGAGGTTATTTATCTGACCGAATGCAATGATTATCGCGATACCCGAGGTAAAGCCCGTGATTACGGGAGTCGGGATAAACGAAACTATTCCGCCGAGCTTGAAAATCCCGCATAAAAGCAGGATCGCGCCCGAAATAAAGCAGGCGATGAACACGCCGTTAAGACCGTACTGCGCAACGAGAGAAATGAGTATCGCGGACATTGCGCCCGTCGGACCCGAGATCTGATATGAAGCGCCCGAAAAAACACCCATGATGATACCCGCTAGGAGCGCCGTTACAAGTCCCGCGGCAGCGTCCGCACCGCTGGAAACACCGAATGCAAGCGCCAGAGGAAGAGCTACCGCCGCGACGGTAACGCCCGCGAGGAGGTCTTTTCCGAATTTCTTTCCGTTATAGCCCGAAAACTCGGTTTTCAGGCGGCCGACATACCTTTTTACAAGATTCATTTCTTTTGTCCTTTTCTTTTTTGATAAAATTTTCACTTTTTTGACACGATAGTTTTATTTTACGCCCTGCGGCATTTTTTTGCAATGTACATTATGGGGAATTTGCGTGTCATTGTCGGTTGAATACTGGTATATTTCACTATCGGCGGCGGTAGTATTGATTTTTGCCGAAAAATGTGGTATATTAAGGAAGCACTGAATAAATCGCGGCATGCATCTTACTTGCGTATTTTCCGTCTTATTGCACGAAAACTCCTTGAAATACATCAAGTATTCCTGCGT
>USOZ01000301.1 GCA_900556525.1 uncultured Oscillospiraceae bacterium
CGTGGAGCGCCTGCCTGTCTGCGGTCGAATACACCGCGACGGTTTCAATGCCGAGTTCGCGGCACGCACGGATAATGCGTATCGCGATCTCGCCGCGGTTCGCAATTAAAATCTTATCAAACATAACTCTCACCACACGCGCGATACTTGCGGCGTGTGAAATAACGGGTGCTAAGGCTATTCACCCCGGCTTCGGATTTCTTTCGGAAAACAGCCGCTTTGTGCGCCTTTGCGACAAGTGCGGGATAAAGTGGATAGGTCCGAACGCTGCGGCAATGGAAGCTATGGGCGATAAGGCGAACGCCAAAATCGCAATGATGAAAGCGGGAGTTCCCGTTGTGCGCGGTTCCGAGGGCGTTGTAAAGGATATGAACGAGGCGAAAGCTATCTCCACCGATATAGGCTATCCCGTTCTCGTTAAGGCGAGCGCGGGCGGCGGCGGACGCGGAATTCGCCGCGCGGACAGCGAAAGGGAGCTTGAAGCGGCGGTAACTGCGGCAAAGCAGGAAGCGCTTCAGTTCTTCGGAAACGACGATATTTATATAGAAAAATTCATTGTGAATCCGCGCCATGTCGAAATACAGATACTCGCGGACGAACACGGCAACGCCGTTCATCTCGGCGAGCGCGATTGTTCGTGCCAGCGCCGCAATCAGAAAGTTCTCGAAGAAAGCCCAAGCCCGATAATGACTCCCGAACTGCGCGAAAAAATGGGCGAGGCTGCGCTGCGCGCGGCGAAAGTTTACGGCTATTGCAACGCGGGAACGGTAGAATTTCTCGTGGATAAGGATCTGAATTTCTACTTCATGGAAATGAACGCGCGAATTCAGGTAGAACACCCCGTAACGGAAATGGTAACGGGAATAGACCTTATAAAAGAACAGATAAGAATTGCTATGGGGCTTCCGCTTTCGTACCGTCAGGAGGATATTTCGCTGATGGGTCATGTTATCGAATGCAGAATAAACGCGGAGGATCCGAAACAGGGCTTTCGCCCGTGTCCCGGAAAAATACAGTCTATCCATATGCCCGGCGGATTCGGTGTGCGGCTTGATACTGCGGTTTATCAGGGATATGAGATCCCGCCGTATTACGACAGCATGATAGCGAAGCTCATCGTCAAGGGCAGGGATCGCAGCGAAGCGATAACAAAAATGAAGGTCGCACTTTCTGAAATGTTAATAGAGGGAATACAGACGAACATTGATTTTCAGCTTAATTTGCTGCGCGATAAGGAATTTGAGAGCGGAATTTTCGACATCGGGTTCCTTAACCGCAAGGATCTGAGCTAAGGAAGCACCGAATAAATCGCGGCACGCATATTTTTCGCCTGACTGCACGAAAACTCCTTGAAATACATCAAGTATTCCTGCGTCGTTTTCATACAATCACCGGGGGCGGCTTCCGCTACGAAAAATCTGTCTGCGCAATCTGCAATACCCGATTTAATCAGCGCTTCCCTAAAAGGGGTTCAGCGCGGCTAAGCTGCATTTCCCGTACATATCGGAGGTAAAATGGCACTTGAGGATTTATTTAAGGTGGTCAAAGACCGCTTTAAAGAGGATAAAAAAATCGAAAAAAAGACGGACAGCGTAGAGATCCCGAAAGATCTGCTGTTCAAGTGTCCGCGCTGCGGTACAATAGTGTATCGTGAGGATTTTCTGAAAAATAAGCAGGTCTGCTCGTCCTGTGGTTATCACGCGCGCATAAATTACCGCGAACGGCTCTCGATGACTGCCGACGCGGACAGTTTTGTTGAATTCGACGCGGGAATGACGTCGCTTAATCCGATAGATTTCCCAGGATATGAAGAGAAAGTTGCGGCGCTGCGCGAAAAGTGCGGAATGAACGAAGCGGTCGTTACGGGAACCTGCACGATACGCGGATATAAGACCGTTATCGGCATTATGGACAGCAATTTCATGATGGCGAGCATGGGGAGCGTTGTCGGAGAGAAGATAACGCGCGCGTTTGAATTTGCCACGAAAAATAAAATGCCCGTTATCCTGTTTACTGCGTCGGGCGGCGCGAGAATGCAGGAGGGGATCGTTTCGCTAATGCAGATGGCGAAAACCTCGGGAGCTATTGCGCGTCATAACGAAGCGGGGCAGCTCTATGTAACGGTCATGACCGACCCGACAACGGGCGGCGTTACCGCGTCTTTCGCAAGCCTTGGCGATATTATAATCGCCGAACCGAAGGTACTTATTGGATTTGCGGGACGGCGCGTAATTCAGGACACGATAAAGCAGCAGCTCCCCGACGATTTCCAGTCGGCGGAATTTATGCTTGAAAATGGGTTCGCCGACATGATAGTGGACAGAAAAAATATGCGTTCGGTACTGGCAAAAATCCTCAAAATGCATAATTATATAAAAGCGGATAAAATTCCGGGAAAGGACGAGGCAGTATGAGTAATCTCAGCGCGTCGGAGCGGCTTGCCGTTATCCGAACAAAGGATCGTCCTACCGTTATGGACTATATTCCCGCGATTTTCAACAACTTCCTTGAAATGCACGGCGATCGTTTCTACGGCGATGACGCCGCGATTATCGGCGGTATCGCTACGCTCGATTCGATACCTGTTACGGTTATCGCGCAGGTAAAGGGGAGAAATCTCGAGGAAAACAAGCGCACGAACTTTTCTATGCCGCACCCGGAGGGATACCGTAAGGCTCTGCGGCTTGCGAAACAGGCGGAGAAGTTTCATCGTCCCGTGATATGTCTGGTCGATAC
>USOZ01000302.1 GCA_900556525.1 uncultured Oscillospiraceae bacterium
CAGGGAAATGATACGGGCCATAGTTATTCCTGCAGCGAGAAATAGTTACCGGCAAGCCATACGTTCTGTGATATGCCATGACGAGCAGATCTGCACCAGCTTTAGAGGAAGAGTACGGACTGCTGGTATGAATTGGCGTTTCCTCCGTGAAGAACAGGTCAGGTCTGTCAAGTGGCAAATCACCGTACACCTCATCTGTAGATACCTGATGATAGCGTTTAATGCCATACTTACGGCAGGCATCCATCAAGGTTGCCGTGCCCATGATGTTCGTCTGCAAGAAAATACCGGGATCTTCAATAGAGCGGTCAACGTGCGACTCCGCAGCAAAGTTGACTACGATATCAGGCTTCTCTTCTTCGAAAAGCTCATTCACCGCTGCTCTGTCGCAGATATCCGCTTTGACAAAGCGGAAGTTAGGATTATCCATTACAGGCTCCAACGTCGAAAGATTGCCTGCATAGGTCAGCTTATCCAGACAAATAATGCGGTAGTCAGGATACTTTTTCAGCATATGAAAGATAAAGTTGCTGCCAATGAAGCCAGCGCCACCAGTTACGATAATGTTCATCAATTACACCTCACGACCTACTGATTACAAATCAGCTGCTCTTTTCTTAAAATACTTCGCCTAATTCGCACAAAAACGGATTTTTCTCATCCTTCGCTGAAAGAATAGGCTTCTCTATTCCCCAGTCAACACCAATCTCAGGATCATTCCAACGAATACCGCCATCAGCTTCAGGAGCATAATAATTATCCGCTTTATACAAAAATTCTACTTCATCAGTCAATGTCACAAATCCATGACCAAAGCCACGCGGAACACCGTTTCGTGAAATTTTGCGACATATTCGCCGAACTTTTCCGACTCCAAATCATCACTTCCTACTGTTGAACTAAAAGCGCCTTCATACATAATACACTTCAAACCGTCCAAATCTAACGCTCTGCTGTTAAGTTTCCGAAAATTCTGCCGATATAATGTTTAACGGATAAATTTCACGAAAGGACTGATAAAAATGGTAAATATCGGCGGATACGGACAGTACGGCGTTGCGGGAACAACTCCGTACTCAAAAACGACTGCGGCGGGCAGCAAAAATACCGCCAAAGCGAAAAATACGGATCGTGCCGACTTCTCCGAAAGTCTGCGCGGCGATATGGCGGTCGGCTCTTCAAAGACCTCTCAGCTCAGCAAAACCGCTCAGAGCTATCTTGAGCGGCTCAAGAAAAAGTGCGGCAATATGGATTTCATCATTGCCGACTACGAAACAGACGAAGAGGCGGACGCACTTCTTTCTTCGGGAAAAGGCGAGTATAACGTGCTGATAACACCCGATTTGCTCGAAAAAATGGCGGCGGACGAGGACGTTGCCGCGGAATATGAGGGAGTTATCGAAAGCAGCGTGAACGACATCAACTTCGCCCGCAGCGAGCTTGGCGAGGACGCCGACATGGTGGATCGTTTCGGGATAACGCTCAACGCGGACGGAACGATCTCGATAACCGCGCGCCTTATCGAGGGACTCACAGGCTCGGACGGAAGCCGCAATGTCAAGGCTAACACAGTCTCGGAGCTTATGGAACGCCTGAATGAAACGAAGCAAAATCAGGCGGAAAAGCTCGCCGAAATACGCAGAGCTAAGGCGGAAGAAGCGAAAAAATCCAAGGAAAAAGAAGAAAACGAGGAAGAAAAATCTTTCTCGGCAAAAGCATAAACGGGAAAAAATACACGATCCCCGAAGCTAACGGTTTCGGGGATCATTTTTTGGAGGCAGCATGAAATTTGTAATCCAGCGCGTGACCCGCGCACAGGTCAGCGTGAACAATGAAGTAATAGGAAAAATCGGGAAAGGCTTTCTCGTTCTTGTCGGGATCGGTAAAGCCGACGACGAAAAAATTGCCGATAAACTGGTTCAAAAACTCGTAAATATGCGGATCTTCGAGGACGAAAACGGAAAAACGAACCTCGGACTTAAAGACGTCAACGGCGAATTGCTCATAATATCGCAGTTCACTCTTTACGCAGACTGCAAAAAAGGCAATCGACCATCTTTCACGGAAGCAGGTGCTCCGCAGGACGCCGATCGCCTTTACGAATATATTTTGGAAAAGTGCCGCGCGGAAATCGAAACCGTTCAGCACGGCGAATTCGGTGCGGATATGAAAGTCGAGCTGCTTAACGACGGCCCGTTCACGATAATTCTCGACAGCCACGAAATTATGTAGCCTTACTTTCCGCGTTTTCGGGGAGTTCCTTTCCGACAGGTTCTTCGTCGGGCAGCGGTTCGCCGCGGTAGAGGAGTTTCATCACGATAGGCGTAAGAACCGACGAAACGAGGATAAGCAGAATTACCGACGGGAAGTAGACCGAATCGAGCAGGCCGACCGCCAGACCTTTCTGCGAAACGATAAGCGCAACCTCGCCGCGCGTCATCATTCCGACGCCGACTTTCAGGCTGTCGCGCATCTTATATCCGAACAGCTTTGCGACCGCGCCGCAGCCGATAACCTTCGCAAGAAGCGCAACGACCACGAACAGCAGCGAGAACACGAGCAGCGACGGCGTAAATCCCGAAAACTCGGTTTTAAGCCCGATACTCGCAAAGAAAACGGGTCCGAACAGCATATACGAGCTTATGTCCATTTTTTCGGCAATATATTCCGAATCACGGAGGTTGCAGAGGATAAGTCCCGCAACGTACGCGCCCGTAATGTCCGCGATACCGAAGA
>USOZ01000303.1 GCA_900556525.1 uncultured Oscillospiraceae bacterium
TCAACGCTGTCGGTAAGATAAAGGATTTCGTAACCTTTTTCCTTGAGCATTTCGGTCTGCGGGAGCGTGTCGATCTTTGCGATACTCTCGCCGCTTGCAAAATAAATGATCTTCTGATCCTCTTTCATTCTCGTTACATATTCTTCAAGTGTAACGAGCTTCTTTTCCGCGGACGAATAGAACATGAGCAGGTCTTTCAACAGGTCTTTGTTCATTCCGTAGCTGTTATAAAGACCGAATTTTATCTGCAAGCCAAAATTCTTCCAGAATTCTTCGTACTTCTCACGGTCGTTTGTGAGCATTTTCTTCAGCTCGTTCTTTATCGTTCTCTCAATGCTCTTTTCGATAAGCTTGAGCTGACGGTCGTGCTGGAGCATTTCACGCGAAATGTTCAGCGATAAGTCCTCGCTGTCCACAAGTCCCTTTACAAAGCTGAAATAATCGGGAAGCAGGTCGGGGCACTTGTCCATGATAAGAACGCCGCTCGAATAAAGCTGCAAGCCCTTTTCATATTCCTTTGTGTAATAGTCGAAAGGCGCCTTTGCGGGAATAAACAGCAGCGCGCTGTATGTCGCCGTACCCTCGGTTTTTGAGTGAATGTGTGCGATCGGGTCAACGTAGTCCATAAATTTTTCTTTATAGAACTCGTTGTACTGCTCGTCGGTAAGCTCGCTCTTGCTCTTTTTCCAAATCGGGATCATGCTGTTGAGCGTTTCGATTTCGGTGTGCGTTTCATATTCGTCCTCTGTTCCTTCTTTAAGGTGCGAGTGCGAACAAAGCATCTTTATCGGATAGCGGATATAGTCGGAATATTTTTTTACAAGTCCGCGAATCTTATATTCGGCAATAAAATCGTCGTAGTCCTCGTCGTCGGTGTTGTCCTTTATCTGGAGCGTGATTTCGGTGCCGTAGCCGTCCTTTTCACACTCGGTTATCGTGTATCCGTCAACGCCCTCGGACTCCCAGCGGTAAGCCTGTTCGCTGCCGTATTTCTTTGTAACGACGGTAACGTTTTTCGCAACCATGAATGCGGAATAGAAGCCTACGCCGAACTGACCGATAACGTCAACCTCGTCCTTGTCCGTATCGGTGTTTTCCTGTTTGAACTTGAACGAACCCGACTGCGCGATAACGCCGAGGTTGTTTTCAAGCTCCTCCTTGTCCATGCCGATACCGTTATCCTTTACGGTAAGGGTGCGCTTTTCCTTATCAACAGCGAGAAAAATCTCAAAATTATCCCTCGTCAGCCCCAGATTTTCCTGCATGGACTTAAAATACAGCTTGTCCATAGCGTCGCTCGCGTTTGAGATAAGCTCGCGCAGGAATATCTCCTTGTGTGTATAAATTGAATGAATCATCATATCAAGCAGACGCTTGGATTCAGCTTTAAATTGTTTTTTTGCCATTGTTATCAGACCTTTCCGTTATTTTTTTCTTATATTTAGCACTCTTTCTGCCCGAGTGCTAAATATATTATAGCACGTTTGTGCGGAATGTCAAGTGTTTTTTTCTTATTTATGCAAAAAATCCCGCAGCCGACCGACTGCGGGATATATTTTACTTTTTTGTGGGATTATTCAACTCGTCCCGCTCTGCTGCTCTCCTTGAGGATTACGTCGTGAGAGCCGCCCTCTACGATACTCGTCGAGGAAACAAGCGTGAGTTTTGCATTTTTCTGGAAATCGGGAATATTAAGGCAGCCGCAGTTGCACATTGTCGAGCGGACCTTTGAAAGCGAGAGGTTTACGTTGTCCTTTAACGTGCCTGCGTAAGGAACATAGCTGTCAACACCCTCTTCAAACGACAGCTTCTTGTCGCCGCCCATGTCGTAGCGCTGCCAGTTTCTCGCGCGGTTAGAGCCTTCGCCCCAGTACTCCTTGACGTATGTGCCGTTGAGCATGAGCTTGTTCGTAGGGGATTCGTCAAAACGCGAGAAATAACGTCCGAGCATGAGGAAATCCGCTCCCATTGCAAGCGCAAGGGTCATGTGATAGTCGTGAACGATACCGCCGTCCGAGCAAACGGGGATATAAATTCCGGTTTCTTCAAAATAACGGTCACGCTCCGCGCAAACTTCGATAAGCGCGGTAGCCTGTCCCCTGCCGATACCTTTCTGCTCTCTCGTGATACAGATAGAACCGCCGCCGATACCTACCTTTATAAAATCCGCGCCGCATTCCGCAAGGAAACGGAAACCGTCCTTGTCAACAACGTTGCCCGCGCCGACCTTGACCGTGTCGCCGTAGTTCTTTCTTATCCATTCGATAGTGAGCTTCTGCCATTCGCTGTAACCCTCGGAACTGTCGATGCAAAGCACATCCACGCCTGCCTCAACCAGCGCCGGGATTCGTTCTTCGTAGTCACGCGTGTTGACGCCTGCGCCTACAACATATCTCTTATGCTCGTCCAAAAGTTCGTTCGGATTATCCTTGTGCGAATCATAGTCTTTGCGGAAAACAAAATATCTGAGATTGCCCTCGGAATCGACTATGGGCAGGGAGTTGAGCTTGTTGTCCCAGATTATGTCGTTTGCTTCCTTGAGGGTGGTGCTGTCGGGGGCGGTGACGAGCTTTTCACGGGGAGTCATGAAGGACGAGACCTTCTCGTCGCCGGTCATGCGGCTGACGCGGTAATCTCTGCTCGTGACTATGCCGACAAGCCTGCCGTTTGCCGAGCCGTCCTCGGGCACGGCGATAGGGGAGGGGCCGTTGCTCT
>USOZ01000304.1 GCA_900556525.1 uncultured Oscillospiraceae bacterium
CCGCGCCGCCTCCGCCGACAACGAAAACATCGTTTCTGTCCGCGCCTTTAAGCTCGACCACGCCCGTTGTTTCAAAAAAAGAAGCGTTTTCTATCCCGTAGAGTTCGTCTATCATTCCGTTTTCCGAAATATCCTCGGGCGCGCCGCAGGCTGCGATCTTTCCGTCTTTTACGAGCATTACGGCCGAGCAGCATTTCAGCGCTATGTCAATATCGTGAAGCGAGAGGATACAGGTTATGCCTTTCTCGTTCGCGAGCTGCTGTAAAATCCGCATTATTTCAATTTTGTGCTTTATGTCGAGGTGGCTTGTCGGTTCATCGAGAATGATAAGCTCGGGCTGCTGTGCGAGCGCGCGCGAGATCATCACTTTCTGCTTTTCGCCGTCGGAGAGTTCTCCGAAAAAGCGGTCTTTGAGCGGCAGCGAGCCTGTTTGCGCCAGCGCTTCTTCGGTTATTCTGCGGTCGTCGTCGGAAAGCCGTCCGAGAAAGTCGGTGTACGGCGTCCGCCCCATAGCCGTAAGCTCGTAAACTGTCGTGAGCGAGGGCGCAGGCTGTTCGGTCAGCACCAAGGAAAGCCGCCGCGCGAGAACTTTACCGTTTATTTCGCGGACGTTTTTACCGCCGACATAAACAGCTGGCGCAAACAGGCGCGCCGCTTACGGGCGCGAGCAGCCCCGAAAGGGTGCGCAGGACGGTCGATTTTCCCGCGCCGTTCGCCCCGAGCAGGCATATGACCTGCCCTTTTAATGCTTTTATGTCAATTCCCGAAACGACGGTCCTTTTATCATATCCGACTGTGAGATTTTCTGCGGAGAGAATGTTCATCAGAGGTTCCCTCCTTTTTTTCGGGTAAGAAGCCAGATGACCACGGGAACCCCGATCATCGACGTGACCGCGCCGAGAGGAAGCTCTGTCGGCGAAAGCACCAGCCGCGCAGCCATATCGCAAAGCCCCGTCATTACACCGCCGTAAATGCACGCGGCGGGGATAACAATGCGGTTGTCGGAGGTTTTGTACGCCGTCCTTACGATATGCGGAACGGCAAGGCCCACAAACGACACAGCTCCCGCGAACGCAGTAACTATCGCGGTAAGAACGCTTGAAATAAGCACCATAAGAAATCGGAAGCCGCGTATCGAAACGCCCATTGAGCGGGCGTAATTCTCGCCGAGAAGCATGGCGTTAAGCGGCTTGCTTATGATAAACGAGAGAAAAAGAAACGGTATGGCAGCCGCATATAATATGCCGACCTGTTCCCATGTAAATCCCGAAAAGCTGCCCATTGTCCGAATAGTGAAGCCCGCGACCCTTTCGCGGTCGGCGAGGACGGTCAATACGCTTGTCGCGGCGCTGCATATATACCCGAACATAAGTCCGATTATCAGCAGGGTCGTTACGCTCCGCACTTTCTGCGCGGCGAATATCACCAGAAGCATTACGAGCATTGCACCGATAAATGAGCCGAGGAACATTCCGAAGGCGCCTATCGAAGCAAATCCGAAAGTATATCCGCCGAGAATAACAACTGCCAGAAAAAGGGTAGAACCCGACGAGATCCCGAGTATATACGGCTCGACAATGGGGTTTCCGAAGAATATCTGCAAAAGCACGCCCGAAGCCGAAAGACAAGCGCCGCCCATTATCGCCGCGAGCGTCCGCGGCAGACGAATGTTCATGATTATCGAGCGGTGAGCGGCGGAAACGTTTTCGGGAGAGAAGAAGCAGCGGAAAATTTCAGCGGGCGCAATATTCACCGAACCGAGCGCAATGTTAAGCAAAAAAATTATTATAAGCGCGCAGATACCGAGAAAAAACAGCATTATCGCGCGTTTGTTTTTTGACATGACCCGCTCCTTTCGGTGTAAATATTTTTATTCAATAGGTTCAAGGTATTTGCTGCGCAGAACGGTTATTTCCTCGTCCGTGATATTCAGCTTCGCCTTGAGGAATTCGAGCATCGAGCCGTTTTCTGATTCGGCGAGGTCGAACAGCTTTTCCATAAATGAGCGAGAAACGCCCGTGAGAGCGGCAACGCCCTCTATTTCGGTCTTATCGTTGGTAAGTTCCGACACGAGCGAAGTCATGTAGGCGATAGTTTTTTCGTTGAACTTGTTGGTAAGGTCGAAATCCTGAAGCGCGGTTTCCTTATCAACTCCGAGGAGAGTCAGGATAATGACGGCGCCCACGCCTGTTCTGTCCTTGCCGCTTGTGCAGTGCCAGAGGATAGCTCCGTCCTCGTGTTCAAGGAGCATATCGACAAACTCGCGGAAACCCGCAATGCCCGCTTCGCTGCTGAACATATCCGTATATACGTTTTCGTCAAGCCCGCCCGAACGGTAAAGCTCGAGCATATATTCGCCGTAATTGCCGCCGGTGAGGGTGAATACTCCGCTTGAGGACGCTGCCGCGTCGCCGTTTTCATCAATTATTATAATATGTGTATTTTTTGCACCGTCTATTTCCGGGTCGGGATCGTTCTCAATTTCAAGCGTTGCGCGCATATCAATAATGTCCGTGAGGTGATATGTGTCGCGGAGCTTCTGAATATCGGCTTCGGAAGCGTCGCAGAGCTTTGCCGTTCTCAGCAGTACGCCGCTCTTTACGCGCATTTTTCCGTCCTCGGTAACATATCCGCCGAGCTGACGGGCGTTTGAGAGCTTCTCCATTCCGAGAGTCTGACCCTCCATTGTGACCGAGTTTACGCGAGCCTGTACG
>USOZ01000305.1 GCA_900556525.1 uncultured Oscillospiraceae bacterium
ATGTGGTAAATCCTCCTTTTTTCGTTTACAGGCTTTCGCCCTCGTTGTAGGTGTAATAGTCCAGGTCGCCGTACTTTGGCTTTCTCGGTGCAAGCGCGCCGCTTGCCATATCGTGAGCGACAAGGGAAGTATAGTAGCTGTCAATGGTAGACGGGGCATTGAAAAGCACCGCCTTTAGGTACTGCTTGATGTTGCGGATTTTCGTGGTGTTCTCCTGCATACAGTCAAGCACAAAGCGGATATGTTCGCTGTTCAGCTTCATAAACTTTGACTTCACAAGCTCGGCGGGGTAATCGTCCCCGGCAATACGGATTTTCTTTCTTGCCGTACAGACGGTTTCAAGCATGAGGTCAACAATTTCATTCAGACGGTCGCGGTCAAGGCTTCTGTCCTGTAAGAGAATGTCATAGGCGATATTGTCTTTGATAATTTCCTCATACACTCTGTAAGCGTCGTTCCTTTCCGTTCTTTTCCGTTCCGGCGGCTGTGCCGTTTCGTCCTCGCCATAAGGCAAGGGATTTAGGGAATGGATAGGAATGGAATGGGTACTTGATAAATCCGTATTTGATTTTTCTTTTTTTGGTAAGTTAGTTCTTTGTATATCTTTATTTAATTGCGTTGGATTTTCCGACGTCGGATTATCCGTTGTCGGATTTTCCAATATCGGGTTATCCGCTGTTGGATTTTCCAATACCGGGCAATCCAATTCCGGCGGCTGCGGCTGTTCGTAAATGGTGTACTCGATAGCGGTCATTTTGCCTTTCTCGTCGCGTCCCTGCCGCCTTGTGATATATCCGGCTTTTTCAAGCTCCCAAACGGCGGTACGGATAGCGTCGATACTTTCCCGGTTGATGTAGGACAGCCCCGAAAGGGTATAATCCCAATCCTCCGGCAGGGACAGCATTTGAGATAACAGCCCCTTTGCCTTTAAGGAAAGCTCCTTATTGCGTAAGTGGTGGTTGCTCATTACGGTGTAGCCTGTGTTGCGTTCCACACGGAAAACTGCCATAGCTTCATCACTCCTTTGCTTTAGATTTGTTGCGCAGTAGAACGCGGATTTTGAGGGGTAAGGTATCTTTTCCTTGCTTCCTCTGTTTTGCGTTCTGTAAGCCCGATAAATCAAGGCTTTTTTTGCCCCTACTGCGTAACATGAGGGCATAAAAATAGCGGCGTTCCTGTTCTCCCAGTGAGAGAGTGAGAAACGCCGCTGTGCGGGTCGCTATTTCATTTCTTCTGCTATCAGTTCTTGCATGACTTCTCCAAAGTCTGCCATGAAAGAAAAGATGAAGTATTCCAAAACGTCGGGGTCTGCGTCCATAGGCTCGGCTTCCTCTGAAAAAGGCAAGCCCATTAGCCCATAAAGCAGTTTGATGATTTTGAACAGCTTGCCCCGGTCGGTGGGGTTGTTCATGGTTACAAGTACGTTGGTAAGGCGGTTGATTGTTTCCATGTCGCCGCCTGTCGTTACCCATACCATTTCCGCGAACGGCTGCGTGATTGCCCCGGCGACAAGGTTTATCTTATCCTTGCCGATTTCGCCGGACGGAAGTATAATACCCTTAGTCAAAAGTTCGTTTTTCATGTCGTCCTCCTTATATTCTGTGGTGCTAAAATGGTGCCCGGTCTTACAAAAACACCTTATGCGGAGATATGACAAGAAAAATGAAGATATGCGGAAAACCTTGATTTTAAGCCATTTTCACATTGGTTTATAAACATTTGTGAGGACTTATAAAAGGTTTGGCGTCTATCAAATCAATAAAAAATAGAAAGAATATTTTGAAACAAAGAGTCATTCTAAGGGTATAATGTGCAAATGCATACATATATTATATCAAATATGAAATCAAACAAATTTCTGGGGCATTCGTGAAAAATAATTTGAAAAGTTTTAAGACACTGCTTGGAGTTTTTTTGACAGTGGCGTTTGTTTCGATTGGCTATTTTGAAAAAACAGATCCGGTAAAAGAGGTTAGTGGAGATACAGTCCGGACTACTGCAGCTGTTACGGCAGAGGATGACGTTATGTCAACTAAAAAGATCGCACTTACTTTTGACGACGGACCTCATCCGACCTATACACCAATGCTTTTAGATGGACTGAAAGAACGTGGAATTCATGCCACGTTCTTTTTACTTGGACAATCTGCGCAAAATTACCCGGATCTTGTCAGGCGCATGCAGGAGGAAGGACATCTGATAGGAAATCATACATTTTACCATACGGATCTTAAAAATGCAGATGCGGTAATGATCAACCGGGAGGTCGTAAAGACCAATGAGATAATAGAAAAAATAACCGGAGAGGCACCTCAGTATATCAGACCGCCGTTTGGAAGCCATAATGACAATCTGGAGGAAATGACAGGCATGCCTGTTGTTTTATGGACGGTTGATCCTTTGGACTGGTGCTGTGAGGATGCTGCAACGATTGTGCGACGGATTGAGGAAAATATACAGGACAACGCAATCATACTGATGCATGATTCTTATAAACCAAGTGTTATGGCGGCACTGACAGTAGTAGATGAGCTGCAAAAGCAGGGGTATGAGTTTGTAACGGTGGATGAGATTCTGTTTGAATAAGATTTTATAGGAGCCAGTCGGAAATGTTAAAATTTGGTGTAAATATTGAATGATTCACGGACTTCGTATATTATGATATCAGGGTCGACCCGCCAAACATGAGAAAGTAGCGATTTACGTAGTAAAT
>USOZ01000306.1 GCA_900556525.1 uncultured Oscillospiraceae bacterium
GAATGTGAATATAAGCGGGTTCGCCTCGAAGGTCGGTTTTGCGTATGCCGAGAAAGCATGAGAGGATAATGCGGCGGATACGCGCCATGGTGTAACGTTTAGTTTTGGTGAGGAGGAACAGCTCGGCAAGACTGCGGGAAACGTGCGCCGCCTTGTAAATGCGGTTCTCAAGCCCGATAAGAACGTTCGGCGTTTTCTCGATCTCCGCTTTGGACATTGTGCGGAGCTTTGCGAGAATTGCTGTTTCAAGCCGCCTGATGTCAGCTGTTTCGGCGGAAAAAGGCTCAGGAAGAAACTCGTCGGCGCTTTTTCCGTTTAGAATAATGTGACGGATCTTTGAAGCGCTTGCTATATTTCCGCAAGTCTCGTGACTGTCGTGTCCCGCTCCGCTGCGCGCGACCGTTACGGGAGAAATGCTGCTGCCAAGCTCCCCGAGAGCTTTGAGATATTCGACCGCAAGGGTGTTGTTCGGAGTGGTGAGCGCGTCGATAATTTCCTTTTCGTAATATTTTTCAATGGTTTTTTGCAGGGCAGCGGGGAAACTGTCGCCGCGGCGCATCAGCGCGTAAAAATCCTCTGTCTGCTGGCAGTAGAGAACTGCGCCCGCAGTTTCCTGAAGCAGGTCAATATCTCCGCATTCGCTCCCGAAGCTCATCATATCCACGCAGCCGAGCGCGTCGAGCAGGAAAACCGCGCCGCGTGCAAACTGTTCTGCGCTCGCGAGAGCGTATGCGGCGGGCAGCTCTATTACAAGGTCAACGCCGTTTCTGAGCGCGGTTTCGGCGCGCTTGTATTTATCGGTGATAGCTGCGTCGCCGCGCTGTGTGAAATTTCCGCTCATTACGGCAACGATATGCGTTGCTCCGAATTTTTCTTTTGTTTCATCAATGTGCAGCTTGTGACCGTTATGAAACGGGTTGTATTCCGCAACAATTCCACAGATTTTCATATGAACCTCCATTATATATGATACTAATCACCAATAAAACTATAGACAAAAAATCTTCGCATGACCCCTATATGTAAGATCGTACTCGATTTTTTGTATAGTTTTTAATTAGTGATAAGTATGAAACAGCATTTGTCAAAACTAGTATTCAATATATAATATAACATAAATGCCGTTCTCTTTTCAAGTGTTTTGACATTTTTTAACTGATAAGGCGAATGTCAAGCGCAAAAAGTCCTCTAAAACAGATATTTTTAAATTTATCGGCAATTTTTCGCCAAAAGACTTGATTTTTTTCGGAATATGGTATAAAATTATTAGGTTAAAACTTATTATTACGAAAGGGTAATTGCTATGAACATTTTAGTTATCAATGCCGGCAGCTCATCGCTGAAATATCAGCTTATCGACATGACCGACGAAAAAGTTATCGCAAAGGGAAACTGCGAAAGAATAGGTATCGGCGGACACATCAGCCATAAGACCTTCGACGGCAGAACTGTTTCCGAGGACTGCGAATTTCCGACGCACACTGAGGCTTTTGAAAAGGTTGTTGAGGTTCTCACAAAGGGCGACGCTTCCGTTATCAAGAGCATGGATGAGATCTCCGCAGTAGGACACAGAATTGTCCAGGGTGCGGAAGTTTTCGACAAGACCACTCTCGTTACCGATGAAGTTATTCAGAAAATCGACGACCTCGCAGAGCTTGCTCCCGTACATAATCACCCTCACGCGCTTGCTTTATGGGCATGTAAGAAAGTTGTACCCGCAAACGTTCCTCAGTGTGTTGTATTCGATACCGCATTCCACCAGACAATGCCTGCAAAGGCGTTCATGTTCGGTATGCCTTACGACTGCTATGAAAAGTATCATGTAAGAAAGTACGGTTTCCACGGCACATCTCACCGTTTCGTTACCGCTGCACTTGCAGAAAAGCTCGGCAAGGATATCAAGGATCTCAAGATCGTGTCCTGCCACTTAGGAAACGGCTCGTCTGTCACTGCTGTTGACGGCGGCAAGTCTGTTGACACGTCCATGGGCTTTACTCCTCTCGACGGCGTTATTATGGGAACACGTTCGGGCTGCGTTGACCCTTCCGCTGTAACATTTATCGCAAAGAAGCTCGGTTTATCTCCCGATGAAATGAGCAATTACCTCAATAAGCAGTCCGGATTCCTCGGTCTTACGGGAATTTCCAGCGACAACCGCGACGTTGAAGCTGCCGCAGACAAGGGCGAAGCTCACGCAAAGCTCGTTGGCGATATGCTTACATACGAAATCAAGAAGTACATTGGTTCGTACACAGCCGCTATGGGCGGACTTGACGCGGTTATCTTTACCGGCGGTATCGGTGAGAATGCTGACAAGGTTCGTTCGGGCGCCTGCGAGAACATGGAATATTTCGGAATCAAGCTCGACGAAGAACTTAACGCGAAAGTTCACGGCGATTTTGTAAAGATCTCGACCGAAGATTCCAAGACTCAGGTATGGGTAGTTCCCACAAACGAAGAACTTCTCATTGCAAGAGATACTAAGGAGCTCTGCGGACTTTAATTTGCAATAGCTAAAGTCAAACGGTCACAGTACGGAAAAGCACTGTGACCGTTTTCTTTTATATGCTTCGCGGCTTTCAATTTGCAGCTATCCCTCGAAGGAAAGCCAAACGCCGCACTTCGGTGATAGTGCGACGAGCGCGGCGCAGCTGTTCTGCCTGCGGCAGAACAGCTTTCGGGCGG
>USOZ01000307.1 GCA_900556525.1 uncultured Oscillospiraceae bacterium
GAAAGTTGAACGATTTTTTCAAAAAAGCGTATGAGGACGGAAGCCTTTTGAGCATGGCAAAAAAATACGGAATGCAGGCTGCGATTATCGAACAGTAATTTTTAGCACAACGGGCACGGCGAAACAGAGCCGTGCTCAAAATTGCTTTTCTCCGCCGCCTTTTGCCCGGCGGAACCGTTTTCCACCGCAAAAACAAGCTCCTTCATATCCTCGGCGGTTTTGTATTGCTCTGCCTTTTCCGCCGGCAAAATCACGATCTGAGCATTTCCGCAATAGGCGTTTGAGCACTCCATTGTCGCTTTTACCTCATCGTTCAGAGTCATCCCGTTCCATATGCAGTCAACTGTTTTTCCGGAAAGCTCCATGCTTTTGTTTGCCCATTCGATTTTTACAAATTCCGCGTCGCTTTTCGGCTGACCGAATCCGCAGAAAATGCGGTATTCGCGGGCAAAATAAACCGAGCTTTCGCCGAAAATTCGGAAACGATCTTTCTTTATTTCAACGACGAGTTCGGCGGATTCGCCGGCTTTGAGAGAAATACGCTTTGCCGCGCAGAGCCAAGGGTTGAGCGGGGCGTTTTCGTCGGAACAGCCGAGATAAAGCTGTACAACGTTCTCGCTGTCGGCGCTGCCGATATTCTGAGCGGAGAATTTTACGAGGATATTTTCCCCACATTTTTCCGTTGAAATGATGCGGCAGGCGAAATCCGAGTAGGTAAGCCCGAACCCGAACGGAAACCACACGTTTTCGCTGCTTTCGAGGTAGCGGTAAGTGCGGTTCTTCATGGAATAGTCGGTGAAATCGGGCAGCAGCGCGGTATCCTTATAGAAAGTTACGGGCAGCTTTCCCGAGGGAGAAATTTTCCCGAAAAGAATGTCCGCGAGCGCCGTTCCTCCGTGCGGTCCGGGATACCAGGCGCAAAGGAGAGCGTTTCCTCGTTCGTCGCCGAGAGTGACCGAGCTTCCTGCGGCAATGACAATGATAGTTGGCTTGCCCGCGTCGAGAACTGTTTTTATCAGCTTGCGCTGCGAAAGCGGCAGGAGCAGGCTTTCCTTGTCGCCCGAAGCATATTCGTTGCCGTCGTCGCCCTCCTCGCCTTCTAGATGCTCGTTAAGTCCGACGCAGAGTATAACAACGTCGCTGAGTTCCGCGGTAACAGCAGCTTCGGAAAGGCGGTCGTCGGGCTGAGCCAGACATTCGCAGCGGTCGGCGTGAAAATCGCAGCCCTGCGAATAGAGAACGCGTATATCGTCGCCGCATTCACGCTTGATTCCCTCGAGGAACGTCGTATAGCCCGAAGCAGTACCGTAGTAATTTCCTTTAAGAGCCTCGCGGCTGTCAGCCGAGCAGCCGATAACGCCTATCGTACTTATTTTGGCTTTATTGAGAGGAAGTATGCCGTCGTTTCTGAGCAGCACCATCGATCTTTGCGCCGCTTCAAGCGAAAGGCGGTTGTGTTCGGGGCAGTCGATGACTGTATAGGGAATTTTGTCGTTTTCACTTTCGCCGAGTGAACCAAGAGCTATTCTTATCTCAAGCAGCTTTGTAATCGCGCGTTCAATGTCGGCTTCAGAAACAAGCCCCTCGTTGTATGCCTCGAGAATGTGGAGATATGAACAGCCGCAGTTTACGTCGCAGCCTTTCTTCAGCGCAAGCGCAGCTGATTCGGTTATGCTTGCGGTCACATGATGATGTGTGTGGAAGTCGCGTATCGCCCAGCAGTCTGAAACGAAATAACCGTTAAATCCCCATTCTTCGCGCAGGATTTTCATAAGCTGAGTGTTTGCGCAGGCAGGCTCGCCGTTTACGCGGTTGTATGCACCCATAAAGCCGCTTACTCCCGCTTTTACCAGTTCTTCAAATGCGGGAAGATAAGTTTCGCGCAGATCTTTTTGTGAAACTTCCGCGTCAAATTCATGGCGGAGCGCTTCGGGACCGCTGTGGACGGCAAAATGCTTTGCGCAGGCGGAAGCGGTCATTTCATCGTCTTCGCCCTGAATTCCGCGCACGAACGCAGCGCCGAGATGTCCCGCAAGGAACGGGTCTTCGCCGTATGTCTCGTGTCCCCGTCCCCAGCGCGGGTCGCGGAAAATGTTCACATTCGGCGACCAGAGCGTAAGTCCCTTATAAATGTCCCTGTCGCCCTTTACCGAGCAGGCGTTGTATTTCGCGCGCGTTTCGAGCGCGATAGCTCTGCCTATTTTTCGTATAAGCTCGTCGTCGAATGTCGCAGCAAGACCGATAGCCTGCGGGAACATTGTTGCCGTGCCTGCTCTCGCAAGCCCGTGCAGCCCCTCGTTCCACCAGTTATAGGCGGGTATGCCGAGATGTTCGACTGCGGGCGAATCGTAGCGTAGCTGACTGCATTTTTCTTCGAGCGTCATTTTTTCGACAAGCTCTTTTGCCGTTTTTGCAGTTTTTTCAGTAATTTTCAAAGTTTTTCTCCTTTTCCGAATGTTTAAATGTAAAAAAGGGCGAATACGTTTTTCATAATTGCAATAATTGTCACCCATAAAATAGAAATCCGTGTAAATTCCTAGGGAAGTGCTGATTAAATCGGGTATGCAGATCGCGCAGACAGATTTTTCGTTAGATTGTATGAAAACGACGCAGGAATACTTGATGAATTTCAAGGAGTTTTCGTGCAATCAGGCGGAAAATATGCAAGCAAGATGCGTGCC
>USOZ01000308.1 GCA_900556525.1 uncultured Oscillospiraceae bacterium
TCGACATTGCAGACATATCGCCCGCGCTTGTTCCCTTCGAGCATACCTCGGAATAGAACTTTACGGCAGCTTCCGCATCGGGGATCTGAATTTCAAAGTTACCGAAGAAGCGAAGCTCGATAGATGTGTTGTAATGCGGGTCGAAATACGGCATGGGGTTTGAAGTTCCGAAAGGAAGATTCGGAATTCTCATGAGGTTGATATAAACGACCTTCTGTTCGGTCGAGGGGGTTCCGCCGTATGTGAAGCGCTTGATGAGTTCCTTTGCGGAATCCTTGATGTTGCCCGCGAAAATTGAGGGCGCAGAGGAATTGTCAAGGATATACTGACCGGGTTCTGTTACAACGTTTGTAATTTTGCCATTATCGACGGTAAGCATACAGGTGTTTTCCTCAACCATGATAGCCGAGCCGTTGCTGATGTAATTTTCTGAACCCTTTGTGTTGGACGTGCGCGAAGAATCCTCGTGCATTCTTGTTCCGACCTTTAAAAGAGTCTTGTTGTCGATCGTTCCGCAGTGTATGGCTTCCTTCCAGGAGTCGGCAAGTGTTCCGCCGAGCGCGCCGATTGCAGATTTAATAAGTCCCATAGTAATTCTTTCCTTTCCGTTTATGAATTGAGAACAAAATGTTCTTACTTAATGAAATTGAAGCTGTCCGCAAGCCAGACCTTTGTAACGTCCTTTTCGGTAAAACCCGAGCCGCAGTACTTGCAGACCGTGTTTTTGCCAACGCCGTATATCGGAGCGCCGCAATTCGGACAGTTATGCGAAAATACCGCATTGTCGCTGTCCTCGAATGTTTCGCGGCTGTAAACGAGTATTATTTTCGCAGCGAGCTGCGAAACCGCGTTTTTGTTCGCTTCGGGCGTATCCGAAAAATAGTGACGGCACTGAAAAGAAGCCTCGAAAACGGCTTTCGCCGAGTCCGCCGAGCTTTTATAGTCCGCAATGGACACACGGTGGACCTTTATATCATCAAAGTATTCGGTCACTCCCCTGCCCCTATTGTCGGCAATAACGCTCTGAACGGCTGCGGTATATCCGCGCGTGGTATTCTCAAGGCCGCCCGTGCTTTCGTTCTCGATAGCGCCGAGGGTCGAAAGCAACGTCGTTTTCGCAAGTGTTTCAAACTGTTCATAGGTCATCTGCGGGAAATCGCGCATAAGCTTCGGTTTATAGACCGCAGACATATTGGAGATCGCTTTCGGGGTCGAGGATTCCTCGCGCAGTCCGTCGCTTATAAGGCGGGCTGTTTCGTCGAGTCCCATTCCGAGGTACTTGTGAGCCGCTCTGCTGAGGTTACGTTTTATCACGGCTATCACAACCAGCACACCGATCACCACTATCGCTACAATGATAAGCGCTGTAACGATCGCGGGCATCAGTTCTCGTCTCCGTTATTGTCCTGATTTACGCGGATACCGTCATCCTTTGTGTCATCGCGGACGGTGGTGAAGTCGCTGAGAACCCAACTGTAAAGCCCCGAAGTTACGACAGAGCCGCAGTAAGCGCACTGACCGCTGCTGGACATTTCAAGAGGAGCGCCGCAGTTCGGGCAGTTATGACCGTGGTCGGATCCGCTCGCTTCCTTTGTCTTTACGCCGACGGTACGCATGAACTTCATCTTATAGCGGAAATCCCAGCGGGTATTCTTATCGCCGCGGATAACCGCGCCTGTTTCCTCGTTTGTCTGATAGTCGATGAAGCGTGCGTTAAGATAAACCGTAAGATATTCAAACTGCTCATCGCGCACATAACTTGTGAGATAAGCCGTATTTATCGTGATGCTCTCATAATGATAGATGACCTTCTGGTCGATCTTGGACTGAACCTGCTTCTGCGTGGTATTGTACAGGTTATTGTGCATAACGGGTCGTACGGAAGTGAGGTCGCGCTTGCACCATGCGTTCTGAATGTCCATATAAACTTCTTTCGCGAAGCTTGTGAAATCGTCCGAGGTGAAGTTCGGGTCATCCTTTTTGATTATCTGCTCAATTTCGCCCGTTCTGTCGGGAACGTTTACGTTCTTGCCCTGACCGCCGTTTGCGGGACGAACACCGCCGGCGATAGGAGTCGACCTTTCGGTATTATTTGAGCCGCCGTTCTTCTTTCCCTTTGAGGACATGCTTATCGCTATAACAATTATAATGATAATCGTTCCCGCGACAACGCTGATACCACCGCCTGAGCCGCCGTTGCTGTCGCTGTCATAAGACGAGCTTCCACCGTAGTAATAGTCGTTATCGTCATTGCTGCTCCAATCCCAGCTTGAACCGCTGTCATAATCGGAGTAATCATAATCGTTTGCGTCAAAAGCCGTTGCAGTGCTGCAAAGTGCAAGCGCCGCAATAACAGCCGCTAAAAAAAGTGAAATCAACTTTTTCATTGAGTTTCCTCCCCTTGGTATGCCATTCTGAAAAATCCGAAGCGCAGATACTTTCAATATTATGATACCATTTTTTAGCGCATTTGTCAAGCAAAACGGGTAAAAATGGAAAAAATTTATGCCAAATTTTTCAATGACGGAGTGCAGGTAAGCAAGGCGCGGCGTTTCACAGGAAATGTGGGTAAAACCGAGAAATCAAAAGCCGCGGCGGCGCCCGACGGGGGGCGAGCCAAGCCGATTTGCGGAGCAAAGCGGCGGCGAGTTCCCTATTGCGGGGATACCAAAAGCCG
>USOZ01000309.1 GCA_900556525.1 uncultured Oscillospiraceae bacterium
GGGGAACTCGCCGCCGCTTTGCTCCGCAAATCGCTGTTCCCCCTTCCCGAAAAATGCGTGAAATTTCACTTTTTCACAGTTCAAAGGTTGCAAAAACGGCATTTTTGTGATATACTCTATAATATATATGGTTCAGACAGCATTTACACCGAGTAAACGGAGGAATATATTATGTGCGGAATAGTCGGATATACGGGCGAAAAAGCCTGCACAAAAATTCTCGTAGACGCGCTCACAAAGCTCGAGTACAGAGGTTATGACAGCGCGGGGATCGCAGTTTTCGAGAATGATAAAATAAAAACGATAAAGGCAAAGGGTAAAATACGCGAGGGCTTGATGCCGAAGCTCGAGGAAGCCGGCGAACTGAGCGGAACCTGCGGAATAGGTCATACCCGCTGGGCGACCCACGGCGAACCGAGCGATATAAACAGCCACCCTATCGGAAACGGACGCGTTTCCGTAGTCCATAACGGAATTATCGAAAATTACCGCAAAATAAAGGATTTCCTTATTTCAAAGGGCTACGGATTCGAGAGCGAAACAGATACCGAAACTGTCGTTAAACTGCTCGATTATAACTACGCGGGCGACCCTGTCGAAGCGGTAATTTCAACGATAAGCGAGCTTGAAGGCGCATACGCTCTCGGCATTATTTTCCGCGATTTTAAGGAAAAGATTTTTGCCGCAAGAAAAGACTGCCCGCTTATTGTCGGGAAAGGCAACGGCGAAATGTTCATCGCTTCCGACATCACCGCGATACTCGCACACACCCGTGAATATTATCTGCTTGATGAAAATGAAGTTGCCGAGATCGACGAAAACGGCGTAACTTTTTACGACATACATAAAAACGTTATCGAAAAAGAGGTTCAGATCGCCGAATGGGACGTTGAAGCGGCTGAAAAAGGCGGTTATAAGCACTTTATGCTGAAAGAAATTTCAGAGCAGCCGACCGCTTTCAGAAACGCCGTTTTCCCGCGCATAAAAAGCGGTCTGGTGAACTTCGGCGAATGTGGGCTGACAGATGAAATGCTGCGTAATTATCATCATGTTTACATTGTCGGCTGCGGCTCGGCGATGCACGCGGGAACTGTCGGCAAATACGTTATAGAAAGCCTTGCGCGCACTCCCGTTATCGTCGATATTGCGTCCGAATTCCGCTACCGTAAGCCGCTTCTTTCTCCCGACGACCTCGTTATCGTAATTTCACAGTCGGGCGAGACCGCAGACACGCTCGCCGCGCTGAAACTGGCGAACGAAACGGGCGCGGATACGCTCGCTATCGTGAATGTAGTCGGCTCGTCGATAGCCCGTGAAGCGAAAATGGTCATGTACACTCTCGCAGGCCCCGAAATTTCCGTCTGCTCAACAAAAGCGTATATGGTCCAAACGGCGTTCATGTACCTTTTCGCATTCAAAATCGCATATGCAAGAGGAAAAATAACCGAGGAAGAATGCCGCACGCTCGTTTCGGAGCTTGCCGCTATCCCCGACGAAATAAAGAAATGCGTCGATAATCAGGAACCGTATCAGTATGTCGCTTCAAGGCTGATGAGCGCCGAAAGCCTGCTCTATATCGGAAGAGGGCTTGACTATGCGCTGAGCATGGAAGGCTCGCTTAAACTCAAGGAAATTTCCTATATACATTCGGAAAGCTATGCGGCGGGAGAGCTTAAACACGGCACGATCTCGCTTATCGTCCCGGGAATGCCCGTTATCGCAGTCGCTACGCAGTCCGAACTTTTTGAAAAAACGCAGAGCAACGTAAAGGAGGTCAAGTCGCGCGGCGCAATGGTCGTAATGATAGCGCCCGAGGGTACGTCTATTGAAGAAAGCAGCGTGGACTGCCCCGTTTATATCCCGAAAGTCCGCGATATTCTCATGCCGCTCGTAACGGTAGTTCCGCTCCAGCTTATCGCTTATTATACTGCCGTTCTGCGAAACTGCGACGTTGACCAGCCGAGAAACCTCGCAAAATCGGTAACTGTCGAATAACTCCGAAGGGAATGTTGAAATAATGGAAGAAAACGCATTTGAACCGTCTTTGAGCGCTTGGGAGCGCCTTTCGGAAACGCAGAAGCCTATAGTCATGTACGGAATGGGCGACGGCGCGGAAAAGATTCTCCGCGTTATGGAAAGCATGAATATCCGCCCCGCCGAATTTATGGCGAGCGATGAATTTGTCCGCGGTCACAGTTTTCACGGCTATCTTGTTAAAAAGCTGTCCGAGATCGAGGCGCAGTATGACGATT
This sequence comes from uncultured Oscillospiraceae bacterium, assembly GCA_900556525.1. GTDB lineage: Bacteria > Bacillota > Clostridia > Oscillospirales > Ruminococcaceae > Ruminiclostridium_E. The sequence continues at coordinate 2,253 of USOZ01000309.1, forward strand.
TTATCATCGTAGTGTGCTTCGGGACGGCTCTGCCCGAGGTTCTCGAAAGAATACAGCGCCTTTCGGAGCGCTATGAGGTTATCGTGCCCGACGTTCCCGTCGTCGGCGGCGGACTTTTTGACAGCGATTATCTGTCCGACCACGAGGTCGATATTATGACGCTGCGCCCGCTGCTTGCGGACGAGAGGAATTTCTCCCCGCGCGGCGGTAAAATGTGAGCGTTTCGTCCTCGTTCCACGCTGCCGCGTTGATATGCTCGAAAACCGCCGAGCCGAGGGCGTAGTGTCTGCGGCGCAGTTTTGAATAATTGCGTCTGTCGGGTTCTACCGCGTAGATTTTTTTGAACTTTCTGTTTGTTATCCGCAGGAATTCCTCGACCGTATCGCCGTTGTATGCGCCGAGGTCAACGTAGGTTTCGTCCGAAC
>USOZ01000310.1 GCA_900556525.1 uncultured Oscillospiraceae bacterium
GACGTTCTCGACCGCGTGTGCGAGGAATTCCCCAACCAGTATGCATTCCGCTACACCGAGCTTGATTACACAAGGACTTATTCCGAATTTCGCGATGATGTTGATACATTCGCGCGCGCGCTCCTCGCAATGGGCGTTAAAAAGGGCGACCATGTTGCTATCTGGGCGACGAACGTTCCCGCATGGTATATCACTTTCTGGGCGACTACGAAAATCGGCGCAGTCCTCGTAACCGTCAACACCGCGTATAAGATCCACGAGGCGGAATACCTCTTAAAGCAGTCCGATACCCACACGCTCGTAATGATCGAGGGACTGAAAGACAGCCATTACAATGAGATACTGCGCGAGATATGCCCCGAACTGGACACCTGCGAAAAGGGCAGCCTTAATTCGGCGCGCCTGCCTGTGCTGAGAAATGTTGTCACCGTCGGATTTGAAATGCCCGGCTGCTACACATGGGACGAGGCTGTTGCGAAAGCTGATGAAGTTTCGCTCAACGAGGTTGAAAAAATCCGCCGTACTATCGACAAGAACGACGTTGCAAATATGCAGTACACTTCGGGAACAACCGGCTTCCCAAAGGGCGTTATGCTTACGCACTACAATGTAGTGAATAACGGCAAGGCTATCGGCGACTGCATGGATCTTTCGACTGCCGACCGCATGATGATACAGGTTCCGATGTTCCACTGCTTCGGAATGGTTCTCGCAATGACTGCGTCAATGACGCACGGCACGACAATGTCGCCTATCCCCGCATTCTCCCCGAAAAAGGGTCTGAACTGCATCAACAAGGAGAAAATAACCTGTTTCCACGGCGTTCCGACCATGTTTATAGCTATGCTCGGACACCCCGATTTTGAAAATACCGATTTTTCGCACATGAGAACGGGTATCATGGCGGGCTCGCCTTGTCCGATAAAGACAATGCGCGAAGTTATCGAGAAAATGCACATGGATGAGATATGCATTACCTACGGTCAGACCGAGGCTTCTCCCGCAACCACCATGAGCAAGACGACAGACAGCATTGAAACGCGCGTGAATACTGTCGGCGGACCGATTTTCGGCGTTGAATGCAAGATTGTTGACCCCGAAACGAACGAGGATCTCCCCGATAATGTTGACGGCGAATTTGTCGCAAGAGGCTACAACATCATGAAGGGCTACTACAAAATGCCCGAAGCGACCGCGGCGGCAATCGACAAGGACGGCTGGCTGCATACGGGCGACCTTGCAAGACGGCTTCCCGACGGGAACTTCAAGATCACGGGCAGAATCAAGGACATGATAATCCGCGGCGGCGAGAACATTTATCCGAAAGAAATTGAGGACTTCCTCTATACTCACCCGAAAGTTAAGGACGTTCAGGTCATCGGCGTTCCCGATAAGGATTACGGCGAGGAGATCATGGCGTGCATCATTCTGAACGACGGCGAGACTTCGTCCGAGGAGGAGATAAAGCAGTTCGTTCTCGACCATATGGCTAAGCACAAGGTTCCGCGCTATGTTGACTTTGTGACTGAATTCCCGATGAATGCAGCGGGAAAAATCCTCAAGTACAAAATGCGCGAGGCGGCGGTCGAAAAGCTCAACCTCCAGAATGCGAACAAAATTGTAACAGCATAAGAAAATCCCGCAGTCACAAAGGCTGCGGGATTTTTACTGTCGTTATTTTCTGTCTTTTCCAAGCTCGGAAAGAATGTCGTCGATATTGTACGAATCGCCGTCGTTATCGTCGCTGAGCAGCGCATCAAGGCGGGGAATTGACGAAGTCGCGTGAACCTGCGGAGCTTGAACCTTGCGTGGGGTGTACTGCTTGACCTGTTCCTCGTCGGGAACGGTGATCTGAGCGGTTTTCTGCGCGGGATTGAACTTCGGAACAAAGTCGGTTCGGGAGGGAACCGGCTGTTCGTTTTTTTGTTCAGCCTGCGGCGCTTCCTGCTGCATTGTATCGGAGAGGTTTTCGCGCTCCTTTTCAGCGGCTATTGCGGCGCTGCGTCTGCGCTGTATGCTGCGTATGGCTTCTTCCATGTCGGCGCTGCCTGTCTGACGGTCGGGCGCGCTGTGCTGAGCCTTTGAGGCAGCGATCGCGTCGTTCAGCTTCTTCTGCGAAAGCGGCATTGACGGCTCTTGAAGATGCTGTTTCGGGATAGCCACCTGTTTGCGTTTAGGTCCGAGGAAAAGAGGGGTTTCCTGCACGGGTATCTCAAGCACGTCGGTACGTTCGATATTCGGATTACGGCGAACCTGCGCGTCGTAAAGACCTATGCTGTGACTATTCAAAATTCTGGGGAACACTCATCAGCTTTCGTAAGCCTTTGCGGCAGCCTTTCTGCGGCTGTCCGGCGCGTATGTAGGCACTTCGAGCTGCTTTTTGACAGTTTCGATCTCCGGCTCGGGGAGGGTTTTTCTCACGAATTTCGCAAGCTCGATAATGATTATGATAACGCAGGGAATTATCGCGATAAGCAGCACTCCGAGCGGCGAAATCGCAAAGCTGATGAGTGTTCCCCAGAATTTTGAATAGTCGGTTCCCTTGGCGACAATCTGACTTTGTGAAAGTGCGATAAGGTCGTCGTTTTCGGTAAGCGCGGTAAAGCCGTAAACGCCGTCTGAAAGCTCGACGGTCTGTATTTCGGCGAGCGCGGGGAATTGTGGCA
>USOZ01000311.1 GCA_900556525.1 uncultured Oscillospiraceae bacterium
AGCAGTCAGGTCGAGGGCGGCGCGCTCGGAACGCTCGGCATAAACTACTACAACCTCGGCTATCAGGCGGGCAAAATGGCTATCCGCGTTCTCGAGGGCGAGGACATTTCAAAAATGGCGATCGAATCCTCGGAAAAGTATGACTTCTGCATAAATGGCGACACTGCCGACGCAATCGGCATTACGATACCCGAAAAATACGCAGACGCGGTAATCCGTTCTTCTGCGGAATAACAGAAAGGCGGCGTTCTGCACTTGTTTGCGGGGCGCTGCTTTTGGAATTCGATATTGTGCTCCGTTTCGCAGGCGGGCTGTTATCCGCAGGCGTAAAGCGGCGGGGTCTGTATCGTCACTTCGGCGACAATGGACATCGAGGACGAGAGGATATTGTCTGTGGGAATGTAGATAGCGTCGCATTCTTTTGCGAGGCTGGTTATCGCCTGCTGAACGTCGTTGGTCGCGGATACAGTCTTTTCAGTGTAAGCAATTCCCTTTTCATCAAGATATTTTTTTGCAATTTCCACTTGAAGCTGTGAGTTGTCCTCGGAAGTGTTATAAATAAATCCGACCGTCTTTGTGTCAGGCGCAAGCTCAAAGAGCAGGTCGAGCTGACCCTCGATAGGGTTCATATCTGTCGTACCTGAAACGTTCGTTTCGGGATCATCATTGCTGTTTACAAGTCCCGCCGCCGCAAAATCGGTAACAGCCGTGCCGATAATCGGAATATCGGATGTCTTGCCTGCCACCGCCTGTGCCGCGGGAGTCGCTATTGCAAAAATAAGGTCAACGTTCTTGCCTACATATTGGTCGGCGATCGTTGAAAGGTTCGCGGTTTCGCCCTGAGCGTTCTGGAATATTATTTCCGCCTTGTCCTCTCCATAGCCGCCGTCTTTCAAAGCCTGTACAAAGCCATCATAGGACTTATCCAGCGCGTCGTGCGCAATAAGCTGAATAACGCCTATCTGAATTTTCTTGTCCGAGCCGTTGCTTCCGCCGCTGCAGCCCGCAGCCGAAAACAGCATAGCCGCCGCCATAAGTGCGGCAAATATTCTTTTTTTCATGTTTCGATCTCCTTTGCGTTTACTTTAACAGCAAAAAGCCAAAAAGCTGTATTGCTTTCAAACGTTAAAGCATTATGGTGTATATTATATCACAATGTCCACAAAATGGCAACACAAAATAGCAAAAAAATCTTTTTTATTTATTTTTTTGGTACATTTGCAACAAAATTCCCACAAACGGATATAACATAATAACAAAAATCCCTCCGTCGGCATTCGCTTCGGGAGGGATAGTGATTTTTAAATTTTACTCAGCCGCAGCTTCCTTAGAGGGATAAATGACAGCGTCAGCATACTTTTCGGGAACTGTAATTCCGAGCGCGTCAGCCGTATCGCCGTTTACGCAGAAATCGTAGTTGGAAGAAGCCTCGATAGGCATTGTGGAAATATCTGCGCCTTCAAGAACGCGAATCGCCATCTGACCTGCCTGATAGCCGAGGTTGTAGTAGTTAATGCCGAGGGTAGCAAGACCGCCGACCTTAACCATTCCGCTTTCGCCGCATACAACAGGGGTCTTGCTGCTGAGCGTTACTTCGGAAACGATAGACATTGCGGAAGCAAGAACGTTGTCGGTAGGAATGTAGATAGCGTCGCAGTCGTTTACAAGGCTTGTTACTGCCTGCTGTACGTCGTTTGTTGTGGAAACGGTCTTTTCGGTGTAAGCGATTCCCTTTGTATCAAGGTATTCCTTAGCAAGTCTTACTTGAAGCAGGGAGTTGTCCTCGGAAGAGTTGTAGATAAATCCTACTGTCTTTGTTTCGGGAGCAAATTCCATAAGAAGGTCAAGCTGGCTTTCGATAGGGTTCATATCGGTCGTACCCGAAACGTTTGTGCCGGGGTTATCATTGCTGTTTACAAGACCTGCTTCAGCAAAATCCGTAATAGCTGTACCGATAATCGGGATTTCAGAGGTCTTACCTGCCGCTGCGAGAGCTGCGGGAGTAGCAATAGCGAAAATAAGGTCAACATTCTTGCCTACATACTGGTCGGCAATAGTGGAAAGGTTCGTAGTTTCGCCTTGTCCGTTCTGATAGATGATCTCAACCTTGCTGTCGTCATATCCGCCGTCCTTGAGGGCTGCGCTAAAGCCTTCATAAGCCTGATCAAGTGCGTCATGAGTTACGAGCTGGATAACGCCGATCTGGAACTTCTTTCCGTCCGCCGTTGTTACGTCGCCTGTATCGGCCGCTATTTAGCCGTAAAAATGATGTAAAATGCCGCTTGTTTTGTAAAAAACGACAAAATTTGTGAAAACATAATTTTTTTTGAAAAGATGTGTTGTGTTTTGCGGTGCGGTATGATATAATGACAACTAACGTGATACTTTCACGCGACAACACATATATGTTTTAAAGCACAATGGCAAATTAAGGCGCTGCTTGACGGCGCTGTGAACAAAAAGGAGACAAAAGTATGAAGATTGCAAGAAGAATCGCGGCTGCTCTTATGTCTGTCGCAATGCTCGCAGCTGCCGGATGTAACGGCGGCAATAACGCTTCCACAACCACAACGACTGCTCCTGCGGCAGAAGAAAACGCTTCCACACCCGCTGCCGATACAGGCGACGTAACAACGGCGGAGGGTTCATATCGGTCGTACCCGA
>USOZ01000312.1 GCA_900556525.1 uncultured Oscillospiraceae bacterium
AAGCCGTAATGTACCGCCGCGAATACGGCGGACAGACCCACGCCGAATATGGCGGCGTGAAATACAAAATCAGCAGCACGGGCAGGAAGGGGTACGGCGTGACCGTTCCCGCGTCCGTTCCGCTCTGATACTCATATCCGTGTGCGGCAAGCGTTTCGGCGATCTTCCGATAAAGCTCCCCGTCCGCCGAGGGGCTGAACACCGATACCGCCGCCCAGACGCTGAGCGCCTGCGGCTTTCCGGAAGCGTAGAAAACGGGCTTTTCGTGAAGCGTGTACGAGATATATTTCTCGGGTTCGTCGCTTTCGGAAAATTCGGGCATTCCGTGATAGTAAGGAAGTCCCGCCGCTTCGAGTGCCTCGTCAATATCCTTGTATACGTCCATATTTACCCCCTTGAAAGTATCAGCTTTATGTGCAGGTCGTTGTCAGTCCTGCCCGTGCTGCTGATTTTGTATTTCACGCCGCCATATTCGGCGTGGGGATTCAAGAACCGTTTACGGCTTTTCACACTAATCAGCGGAAAAGGCACTTCGCCGCCGACAGAGCAGGACGCAGCCCGCGTATGGGCAGAGGTGACCGATATGGGAGTTACCACAAAATACGCTGCCGCGGCGGCGGGAGTTTCCGCCGGGTTGAGCGTGTCGCGGCTGACCGCCATGCTGCGGTTGTTGTACATATCGTCAATGATACAGCAGCACGCAACGGTCATATCCTCGTGTTCGTCGAGCATTTCCGCAGAAATTCCCGTATACCCGAGGATAAACGCCGTCGCGGCTGCCTTGTACATATCGACCAGCTTTGCGGTTTCTTCCGATTCATCGGAAATGCCGCTGTGCGCTCTGATAATATCAGCCGTCAGTTCGCTCAGCTTCATTTTTCTTACCCCTTGCGGACTTTTTTACAGGCTTCGCCGCTTCCTTTTCGGGTTCGGCTGCCGCTTCCTGCGCGACTTCCTCGGCGGGGACGATATGCCCCGCTTTCACAAGGTCAGCTGCAACATTTTCGTCCGATATTTCGAGAACTTCCCCCATTCTCGCCGAAACGGGAACGCCGCAGAAACTCGTTACTGCTCTATACTTCATGTGAAGCTCCTTTCCTTAGCTGCTTGCCGCCATTTTAAGAACGGCGAGGCGCTGCGCGTCCATTATCTTGCTGTCAAGCTCGATCCAGCCCACGATACCTACCGCGTGCTGCGTTGCGTACTTTTCCTTGAGGACTTCGATAGAAAGTTCCTCGCGGATATTTACCGCAAGTCCGCTGTAATCGCCGTAAAGGATAGGCTTTGCGTCCGCCGCGATTTCGGGCATATTATCCGAGATATACACGGGCTTTCCGAGCAGACGATACGGGAATTCCTGCGTTACGTCGTCCTGGAGCAGGTATCTGTTGTTGCTGTCCTTGAGCGTCTTTATCGCCGTGAAGGTCTTTGCGCTCATTGTCCAGCAAGCGTTGTGCTGATATGCCTGCTTAATGCTTGCCTGGAGCTTGATAAGCTCGTCCGTGGTTATCGCGGTTTTCGCAGCGGCTGTAATGCCCGTTCCCGTAGAAAGCGCGCCCGTGCATTTGCTTGTCGTACCGTTGAGCAGTTCCTTTTCGATGAAAATAGCGAACTTCTCCGCCATTACGTCGGTGACAAATGAAACGAGCTGAACGTCCGCGCTGTTGAGCAGGGTCTTTCCGATGAGCGTGAGCGAACCTACAAGGTAGCCCGTAAGGTCGACCGAGGTAAATTCACCCGCGTTCGCGGTAAGCTCCGTAAAGTCGGAGGAATAGCCGACGGTCACGTCGTTGCTGTGGGTCGCGTCGGGACCGTATACGGGTATCTTGAGCGTTCCCTTTACATGGAAAATCGTCGCGCCGCTGAGAATTGGACAAAGGTCGGTCGCCTTTTTTATCACCATCTGCGCGATAGTTGTCGGAACGATAGCCCCGTTGGCGCTCATAGTGAAGTTCTGTTCGTTCGCGCGTGTTTCGGGCGCTTTGAGCGTGCGGATATACTGCGCAAACTCTCTGATCTCCGATTCCTCGGTCGTTTCCTTTTTGGGTCCAGCTGCCGCCGCAGCGGGGACAGGTCCGGTAAAACCGCGTATTTCGTTGAGAGAAGTAAGCGTATCGTTGATACTTACGATCTCCGCCTTGATTTCGTCATAGCGCTTCTTCTCGTCCTCGTTAAAGGCACGTTCCTCCGTCTGGATCGTTGCCGTGAGCTTACCGAGTTCCGCGATAAGCTCGTTCTTTCTTTCCGTTAATTTCTTGTGCATATGCTACTCCTTTCATAAGGCAAGAATTTCTGCCTCGTGTTTGTAAAATTCCCAGGGTCTTTTTTTCTCGGACGGTTCATTTCCGTCGGGCGCTTCGCCCTCGGGGTCAACTCCGCTGCGCAGTTCGAGGACCTCGCTTTCCTCGCCGCGAAACTCCACGGACGCGACCGACGTTCCGATATATGCGGGCGTTTTGTCGAGTATCGACACCTCGCGCAGGTCGATTTCTTCGAGATTGCGGCGGTTGGTGTTCGGGTTGACTTCTTCCCATGTGTCGCGCTTTCCGAAAAAGCCGAAGCTCCACCCGCGAAGTTCGCCGCGCCCTGCCTTGTCCGCAACTTCCGCGTCGCGGATAACCGCCCTCGCCCAAAGTCCGACGCCGTCCTCATGCAGC
>USOZ01000313.1 GCA_900556525.1 uncultured Oscillospiraceae bacterium
TCCTGCGTCATTTTCATACAATCCTGGGGGCGGCATCCGCCTGACGAAAAATCTGCCTGCACAATCTGCATACCCGATTTAATCAGCACTTCCTTAGTTCGCCGTATGTCATTTCTTTTTATATTATAATTTATATTATAACACGTATTAGTACATGCGTCAATATCTTTTGTACATATTACGATATTATGCCCATGCACAGAAAAGTGAATTGAAGCATCGAAAGTGAATAGGACAAAATCCGACACACATATAATTTAACGGAGGTGTTAGTATGGCAAAACCTAAGACTCTCCCTCTGCCCGAGGGGCATGTCGTTAAAGACTATTATATCGGGCACACGCACATCAAAATTTGTGATGATTGTTATCGGGATAAGACTCCCGAGGAAATCGAAGCAACATGGCAGAGGATAAACGACAAGTGCTTTGAGCTGCTTCGGCGACAGGCTGCACGCAAAGAATCCGAAAAGGAAGCTGCTCAATAATAAAATGCAGGAGGTATAAAATGACGCGATTTACAAAAGCAACGCTGATTGTCGTCACACTTGTGCTGGCGGCAACGGCATGTATGGTTGGAAAAGTGTACATAGTCCGTTGCGGGTTTAACGTCGGCGGAGAATGGCTAGTTCCCGCTGTCGGCGTAGCAGCTTGGTGAGTGACGCGGGAACTGTGGAATATTTGCTGTACGATAAAAAACTTGCCGAACATATATCTTACAATGTTTGCATCATTTTGTAAGTCGAAAACTAAGTCGCACAAGGTCGCGCATAGGGAGTTTCTGCGGCTGAACAAGCTGATGAAAGCTATCGGGAAGAATGATGCTCTGTACGGACCTGTGATAAACCGATACTGCATGATCTATTCGGAGTGTCTGGACTTTGAGGATAAGCAGAAAATGCTGTACGAAACCGCCGACGCGCTTGAGAAGAAATTTGCCGAGCTTGACGGTATGGGATTTGATGAGATCATTGCGTTTTCAAAGCAGCTTACGGCGCTGCACAAGGCTATCGCGGGATATGACAGCGCTATAATGCAGAAGCGAAAGATGATGTTTGACATTGAGAAAGAGAACTGCATGACGGTTTCGGCGGCGCTCAGAACCATTCCGAAAGAACCGTCAAAGGCAGCGGAAAACCCGCTTATAGCTCTGCTCTCGGGCGGGGAAGATGAGGAAGAAACATGACGGATTACAGAACAATGTACGAATGTGCGGCGGAGTTCGCGCGTTCTCTGATACTGGAAGCAAACAGCAAGGACGAGGAAATACGCAGGCTTGAAGCGGAGATAAGGGAGCTGCAAGAGCAGGCGGAAGAACTTCGATTCAATCCGAATCACGACCCTAAAAACGGACGGTTTACAAGCGGGAGTGGGGTTGACATTTCGACAAATGGTGGTATAATAAAAAATAAGAATGTCATTGACCGTGGAATGGCAAACGGTTTGAGAAAGAGCCAGCTTATTCCACTTTCAGAGGGCGACAAGGAGTATATTAGGGGAGAAATTACGGCAATTGAAGCAGACTCTAGTGTCTTTGTCTTTCGCGATGGTAGAGGTAGCGGATATAACGAAAAGCATGATATTGTTTATATAAGCTCGAATATTTTTCCTGCTCAGGACAATTCTCTTCACCCACGAGATTTAATGAGCGTGCGTGCCGCACTTGCTCATGAATATTATGGCCATAGAGCATTCAGAGGCACAAAGGTAAAGCAGGGAGCTTGGAATGATGAGTTCAGAGCAAGTTATTTCGCGGCAAAGAATGCACCGAATTTGTCTGTCGATGACAGAAGATATTTGATACTGGATTGCAAGGAGCGTGCAAAAGACGCAGGCATAACAGTAAAAGACAATGCTTTTATGAAAGGAATATTGTATGGATTCAACGAATGATAAAAGTCTGAATGCAGTAGACAAATTTTTGAGCGACTTAAGCAAGAACGGATATTCCGATGTTGTCTGTCCGTTTTGCGGAACCAGTCTTGAATATCATGAAACAAGTTCTTCGTATGAGGTTAGATGCCAGACCCAAAACTGTCTTGTGGAAATATTTCGCGGGATATAAGGTAAGGAATATTGCAGCGCCTTTCGGGGCGCTGTTTTTATGCCCGAAAGGGCGGAAAGGAAAGATTATGAACGTAAAAAAGTACCGTAAAAAGCCCGTTGTAATTAAAGCATATCAGACGGATAAGGAAGTAATTATCCACACTCTTGAGGGGAATATGATTGCTTCAATCGGCGATTATATCATTACGGGGGTAAACGGCGAAAAGTACCCATGTAAACCCGATATTTTCGAGAAAACTTATGAGCCTGTCGGGGAATAGGCTCAAAACGGTCCATTTTTGAGAATAACTCTCAAAAAACGAGCAAAAACAGTGTTTTTGCTCAACTTTCAACAAAACCAGCGTTTTGCATTCATATGCAAGGCGCTATTTTTATGCCTTGAAAGGGGGTGATGAAATGAAAATCGAAGTGAGGAGCGCGGGCGAGGTCGTCATAAGCGGGTATGTCAACGCGGTAGACCGCGACAGCCGCTGCCTTCCTCCGTCAATGTGTTCGGAAGCGACAAAGCCGTTCTATGAACGTATCCGACCCGGGACGTTCGCGGCAGCGCTGAAGAAAAACGACAACATAGAGCTGCGGTTCAATCA
>USOZ01000314.1 GCA_900556525.1 uncultured Oscillospiraceae bacterium
GACATCGCCGCCGAAAAGTATCAGCGAAAATCCCGCAGTCAGCAGCGCTCCGCAGAACGCGCACACGAATACCAGCGAGGGATAAAGCACGAATTTCGGCGCAGCGTAGAGCTTTCCCGTAAGTCCCGCGCAGCGTGGGATTATTACCGAGCGTTTCTTCTGCTCGCTCCCGCAGGGTGCCATAAAAATAAAGAGGATAACGAGAACGGCAGTCCCCGCAATATCGTTCGCGCCGATAGCGGCTATATTCGCGCCGTCGTTGAGCGTTCCGAGCATTTCGTCCATCGTCATGTTCTCATAAGAAGCGCCGCCGATATTTACCGTCACATCATCTCCGCCGACCTGTTCGGAAAGAGTCGGATTTGAACCGACCATTTCAAGCAGCGAAGCCGTGACTTTCATCATAAGCGGGTCGAACAGCGCGACAAGCACGAACGTCAGTATAACGCCGAAAAGCCGCATTGTCCGCGAAAGGTACAAAAACTCTTTTTTCAGTCCGCTTTTCATGCGCGCTCACCTCCCACCTCTCCGACGGTATTGATATATATTTGTTCAAGGGTCGGGCGGGTTATCTGAAGCTTTAACGGAGAAATGTTGTTCTCCGAAAGAAGCCGCATTGTCTTAACAATGCCCTCGTCGGGGTCGGCAACTTCCAGTACCGCAAGCCCCGAAGCGGGGAAAAAATCCGTTCCCGAAACGAATTCCGCATTTTTAAGAAGATTTTTAACATTTTCATCAAACGAGCCGAGCGTGATTTCAACCGAATTGCGCCTGAACCGATTTTCGACATTTATAATAGTGTCCTCGATCGCCAGCTTTCCGCCGCTCATTATGCCGATACGGTTCGCGACGCGCTCAACGTCGCTTAAAATGTGCGTACAGAGCAGAATTGTCGCGCCCGTCGCGGAAAGATTTCGGATTATCGACATGACTTCGGCGCGCCCCTCGGGGTCGAGCGCGGAGGTCGGCTCGTCGAGAATAACGAGGTCGGGTTTGTCAAAAATTGCCGCCGCGATTCCGAGCCGTTGGTTCATTCCTCGCGAATATCCCTTTATGCGCCGCTTTCCGCCCTCGGCCATGCCCGTTATATCGAGAACCTCGGCGATACGCGCCTTTATATCGCCCTTGTACTTCGCACAGGCGGCGATATATTCCAGATATTCATATCCGTTCATGTAGCCGAAAAGCGCGGGAGTTTCGGGCAAGTAGCCTATTTTTATTTTTTCGTCGGGATTTTCGCCGAGGATAATTTCGCCCTCGTCCTTTGGGATAATGTTGCAGATAATGTTCATCGTCGTGGTCTTTCCGCAGCCGTTTTTGCCGAGAAAGCCGTAAACATCGCCCTTATTTATGGTCATGTCAAGTCCGTCGAGAACATGAAATTTTTTATAGCTTTTTTTCAGCCCGCGTATGGTTACCATTTTATCCTCCCCCTTTTTCATTTTTGCGTAAATAGAGCTTACGCCTGACAAGAATATTATAGCAAACATTGCCATTCCTGTCAAGCGTTAAAATTAAAAATAGTAAAAATTATTTACATTTTGTCGATTCGTGGAGTTTTTTCAGCCCAGCCGCAGCATTTCGTCGATACAGCGGCGCGCATTTTCCATAACATAATCGGAAAGAATTATCTCCTCGCCCTCGCCGCGCAGGCAGCCGAGCACCTCGGGAAGCGTTGTTGCGCGCATATTGTGACATACGCAGTCTTTGGAGAGCGGGTAGAACTTCTTTTCGGGACAATCGTACTGCAAATGCGAAACAATGCTGTTTTCCGTGCCGATAATGAACTCTTTTTTGTCGGAATTTTTTGCGAAATTCATAATTCCCGTGGTGCTTCCGATATAATCTGCACCCTCGGTAACGTCGGGGGTACATTCGGGGTGGACGAGCAGGAGCGCGTTCGGGTGAAGCGCGCGCACCCTGTCAACGTCGCGCTTCGACATACGCGCGTGGGTCGGACAGCCGCCCTGAATGAGCTTGAAATTCTTCTCGGGGAGCTGCTTCTGAACGAACTGACCGAGGTTAATGTCGGGAATAAAGAGAATGTTCTTGTTTTCGACCTTGCGGAGAATATCGACCGCCGACGCGGAGGTAACGCACACGTCGCACTCGGCTTTAAGCGCCGCGGTGGTGTTTATGTAGGCAACGACGACTGCCTCCGGATGCTCCGCCTTGAAGCGGCGCACGCGCTCGGGCGTGATCATTTCAGCCATCGGGCATGTCGCGTCGGGCTCGGGCAGCAGCACCTCTTTTTCGGGAGCGAGAATCTTAACGCTCTCCGCCATAAAACGGACTCCGCACATGACAACCTTTTTTTCGGGCAGGGCGGCGCATTTTGACGCGAGCGCAAACGAATCGCCCACGATATCGGCAATGTCCGTTATTTCGGGGGACTGATAGGTGTGCGCGAGAATGACCGCGCCCGTTTCTTTTTTGAGCCGTTTCACAAGCTCCTGTTTTTCGTTGATTTCGCATTTTTCAGACGCCATGATAAACTCCGTCCTTTCAAAATATCAATTATACACCCATCTGCAGGAAAATGCACTGTCGAAGAAGAAAAATATACCTTGAGGATAGGTGAAAAATATGTACTGTTTTTATAAAATCACACGCCGTTCAGCCGAACAACGAGCGTAAAAACGCCGTCCTCACA
>USOZ01000315.1 GCA_900556525.1 uncultured Oscillospiraceae bacterium
TAGACGCTCTCAGGTCCGTTCACCATGATTTCCGAGACCGAATCGTCCGCCAACAGGTCTTCCAACGGCCCGAGTCGCATCGCCTCATTGAAAACGTCGTCTTCAAGGCGGACGGGGTCAATGCCCTCGGGCAACCGCCCGTTCGCGACGACCTCGTCAATGATTGCGCGAATCTTCGCGCGTGCATTCTCCTCCAGCCCCTCGCGGTCCACGAAAGCGCTTGCGCCCGAGGACTTCATTCGCTTTGGGACTTGGACGCACGCTGCGGCGGAATTCATGCGCCTGTGCGTGATCCTTCGCAAGAACATCATCGTCGCGGGCGGAACGGGTTCGGGAAAGACCTCTCTTGTGAACATGATAGGTCGGTTCTACGAGGCGACCGAGGGCGGCGTTTACGTTGACGGACTGAACGTAAAGGACTATAAGCTGCCTGCGCTTCGCGAAAAAATAGGAATCGTTCCGCAGAAGGCGGTTCTTTTTAAAGGGACTATCCGCGACAACTTGCTCTGGGGCAACGAGAATGCGACCGACGAGGAGCTTTTCGCCGCGCTTGAACTTGCACAGGCGCGTGAGATCGTCGAGAAAAAGGAGGGCGGACTTGACAGCGAGATCGAGCAGGGCGGACGAAACCTTTCGGGCGGTCAGCGCCAGCGCCTTACCATTGCGCGCGCGCTTGTAAAAAAGCCCGAAATACTTATCCTTGACGACAGCGCTTCCGCGCTTGACTTTGCGACCGACGCCGCTTTACGAAAGGCGCTGAAAACCCTCAAAAATACAACGGTGTTCATCGTTTCTCAGCGAACCTCGTCGATACGCCACGCGGATAAGATAGTGGTGCTTGACGACGGCGCGGCGGCGGGAATAGGAACGCACGACGAACTGCTGGAAAGCTGCTCGGTTTACCGCGAGATTTACGAATCGCAGTTCCGCAAGGAAGATAATCGGAAAGGGGGCGAATCGGCATGAAAAATGCTTCAACGCTGAAAAAAGTGCTCAGATATATCCGAAGATACACGTTCTGGCTCATTATGTCGGTTCTGCTTGCGGCGGCAACCGTCACGGGAACGCTCTATATCCCGATAATTGCGGGCAACGCGATCGACTGTATCGTTGAGGGCGGAGTAAATTTCGGCGAGATCTTCCCTCTGCTTATTCAGGCGGGAATCATTGCGGGAGCGACCGCTTTTCTGCAATGGCTGATGAACGCGATAAACAACAAAATTACGTTTCAGGTCGTGCGCGACCTGCGCAGCGCGGCATTTCGCCGAATTGAGGAGCTTCCGCTAAGCTACCTCGACGCGCACCCCTCGGGCGATATCGTAAGCCGCGTTATCGCCGATGCCGACCAGTTCGCAGACGGCTTACTCATGGGATTTACGCAGCTTTTTACGGGAATTGTGACCATTCTCGGCACGCTTGTGTTCATGCTGAGCATTGACCCGTGGATAACGCTTGTCGTCGTTGTGCTTACGCCCGTTTCACTTTTCACCGCGAAGTTCATCGCAAAGCGCACCTACAACCTGTTCCGCCTGCAAAGTGAAACACGCGGCGAACAAACTGCGCTTATCGACGAAATGATCGGCAATCAGAAAGTCGTTGCGGCTTTTTCTCATGAAAACGCGTCGCTTGAACAGTTCGATGAAATAAACGAGCGGCTTGAGACCTACTCCCGCCGCGCGACGTTCTTCTCTTCGCTCGTGAACCCGACGACCCGCTTTATAAACAGCCTCGTTTACGCGGGAGTCGGACTCGCGGGAGCGATCGCGGCAATAAACGGCAGTATCACGGTCGGCGCGCTGTCCTGCTTTTTAAGCTACGCGAACCAGTACACCAAACCTTTCAACGAAATTTCGGGAGTTGTTACCGAGCTTCAGAACGCGCTTGCCTGCGCGGGCAGACTTATCGAGCTTATCGAAGAACCTCCGCAGGAAGGCGACGAGGGCAATGCCGTTTTAACCGATGTTCACGGAAATGTAGCAATGGAAAATGTTAACTTTTCCTACGTTCCCGACCGCAAGCTTATCGAAAACCTCAATCTTTCGGTAAATGCGGGGCAGAAAATCGCGATAGTCGGACCTACCGGCTGCGGAAAAACTACGCTGATAAACCTGCTCATGCGCTTCTACGACGTTACGGGCGGAAAGATAACCGTCGAGGGACAGGATATACGCGAAGTGACCAGAAACAGTCTGCGTGCCTCATACGGAATGGTTTTACAGGAAACATGGCTCAAAAGCGGCACGATCCGCGACAATATCACAATGGGTAAGCCAGACGCGAATGACGAAGAAGTTATCGCGGCGGCGAAAGCCTCTCACGCGCACGGCTTTATCAAGCGCCTGCCCGACGGCTATGATACCGTTATCGGCGAGGACGGCGGAAGCCTTTCACAGGGGCAAAAACAGCTCCTCTGTATCACTCGAATAATGCTTTGCCTGCCGCCTATGCTCATTCTCGACGAGGCGACTTCCTCGATCGACACACGCACGGAGCTGAAAATTCAGGACGGGTTTGCACGCATGATGAAAGGCCGCACTAGCTTTATCGTTGCGCACCGTCTTTCCACGATACGCGATGCGGACGTAATACTCGTCATGAAAGACGGCAACATCATCGAACAGGGCAACCACGACGAACTTATGAAACT
>USOZ01000316.1 GCA_900556525.1 uncultured Oscillospiraceae bacterium
CGCATATCGCGCGGAAATCCTCGTTTTTCAGTGCTGCCCGAGTAAGCTTAGCCATATCGCGCGCAGTTGAATAATGCTCGGGCGCGTCAAGTCCCGAAGGTGTGACAAAATGGCTGTCATTCATGCCGAGCTGCGCCGCTTTTTCGTTCATTTTTTCAGCAAAAGCCGAAAGGCTTCCCGAAATATTCACAGCAGCGGCGTTTGACGCGTCATTTCCCGACGGAAGCAGCATTCCGTAGCAAAGCGCGCGGCGGGTAACAATATCCCCCTCGCGCAGTCCCATAGAAGTTCCCTCGACTCGTATCGCCATGCTGTCTACGGTAAATCTGCAGTCGAGCTGCCCCGACTCAAGCGTAAGCAAAGCGGTCATTATCTTCGTCGTGCTTGCGACAGCCCGCTTTTCGTCCGCATTTTTTTCAAAAATCGTCCCGCCCGTGTCCGCATTTATCAGCACTGCGCTTACTGCCGAAACAGACGGTTCCGACGGCTGGGCGCCGACAGGAAAAATGTTTGCTGCGATAAATGAAACCGCCGCCGCGGCAGCGGTAAAAAAAGCCGTAAATCTTTTCATTCCGTTCACCTCGCATTATTTATATGCGAAAACGGGACAAAATATTATTCGGCTTCTTCGTCCTCGGCGTCGTCTTTCTTTTTGCTGAAAATGTCCTTTACCTTATTGAGAAAATCAGGCGCACTTTCCATAATTCCGTCGAGAACGCCGCCGTTTGAACCGAGCTCGAGCATTTTAACGTTTCCGTCAGTCTGGATAACGATGAACGCCTGAGGCTTTATTGTTATACCTGCGCCGCTTCCGCCCGCAAAAACGTCCTTTTCAACTTTTGCGGGAATATCGCTGCCGCCCGAAACAAATCCGAACGAAACCTTTGAAACAGGAATGATTATCGTTCCATCGGGCGAAGTGATCGGATTTCCGACGATAGTGTTTACATCTACAAGCTCGCGGATCTTCTCCATAGAGGTGCTCATAAGTCCTTCAAGATGCTGTGCCATATTTCTTATCCTTTCTTTTTACGCGCCTTTGCAGGCTTTTTTTGTTGTGGATCTTTGTTGTACTTCATGTATGTTTTCAGAACGCGAACGCCGAGCCACAAAGCGCAGCCGAGCGCCGTTCCGACGCGCAGCTTCACCTCACAGTAAGCAAAAGCGTCGTCCTTTTCACGCGAAAAATCTGCCTCGATATTCACTTCCTGTGCCTGAACCGAAAAATAGGTCGTAAGCCACTCGATAAGCGGATAAAGCGCAGCGCAGATCGTTCCGTATTTTATGGCGGTTTTAGCTGCGTCGTCCGTTCCGACAACATAATCAATATATAAATTCCGCACGCGTATCTTCTTGAACAGCCGCTTTACCGGCGGCGACGCGCTGCGCACGAAATCCATTATCATTTCAAGGTCAAAATCCAGCGACTTGCCCTGCATTATCGGGTTTGAAGCTGTTTTTTTCTTTGGATTTTCCTGTTTTTTTTCACTTTCCCGTGCGTTTTCCTCAGCGTGATTCGCTTCTCCTGAACCTCTTTCCGCCGTTGTATCGCTTTCGGGTCTTGTCTGCTGTTCTCTGCTTCCCACTTTCTGCTTTTTTTTCTTGCTTTTTTTGGATTTTTTAGGTTTAAGCGGAAAAAGCGTCAGAAACAGAAATTTAACTTTTAAGTCAACTTTGCCGTTTTCATAACAGAGCGTTGCTTTTACAGACTGCCAAAGCAGCAGCACGATCAGAAGAACAATGCTGCCGAAGATGATCCAGCCCAGCATAAAATCCCTCCGTTTCCGCTAAATATTGTTTTCCTCCGCCTGTTTTTCAAGCTCAAGCTCCGCAAGTTCGTCAAAATCAAGCTGCCCTTCCTGATTCGGCAGCGGCGGAAGCTCCTCAAGCGACGATATTCCGAAACAGCGCAGGAAAGTATCCGTCGTGCGGTATGCAACAGGCCGTCCGGGCAGCTCGAGACGCCCCGCTTCTTCGAGCAAATCACGCTCGACAAGCGTATTCACAACGCTGCTGCTGTCAATTCCGCGAACCTGTTCCACAAACGCCTTTGTTACGGGCTGATTATACGCGACTATCGAAAGCGTTTCCATTGCCGCCTGTGAAAGCGGAGCTTGTCTGCGCGTCTCGAGAGCAGCCTTGACATAATCGGCATACTCCTGCCGCGTCGCGAGCTGAAAACTTCCGTTTACACGGATAATTCGTATACCGCTTTCCTGAACGTTATATCGTCGTTCAAGCTGGTCGATAAGTTTGACCACGGTTTCAACGTCAATTCCGCTCGCCTCGGCGAGCTTGTCCGGAGAAACGGGTTCTCCGCAGGCGAAAAGTATCGCTTCAATTATCGCGATGCCGTCATTCAGCTTCATCTGAACCCTCCTCCCGCTTGGTCATTGTCATATAGCTTCCGTCCTCGGAAAATGTGACTCGCGAGTGCTTTGAAAGCTCCAGCAGCGCGAGAAATGTTGCGACCTGCTCGGAACGCGTCTGCCCTTTATAGAGCGATTTTATCTCGACCGTTTCACCGTGCCGTATTTTTTTGAGAACGTACAGCACTTTTGTGAAAACCGTAACGTATGTCTGCGTAACGATCGGCTGAAGCGCCTGCCGCGCTTCTTTTTTCAGCTTCTCCCCCACGAGGT
>USOZ01000317.1 GCA_900556525.1 uncultured Oscillospiraceae bacterium
TCTCCCGTTGAATTCCTTTCTAATTATCGTGTACAAAATCATTGACAAACCTACAAAAAAAAGAGCCGACAGCATTTTCTGCCGCCGGCTCTGTGAATTGTCAGCAGTTTTCGACCGCTGATGATTTAACATAGAAACTTTCTGAGAGGAATTTTTTGACCTGCATAATTCCCTCCGAATCATTATAAGTGCCGCTGAACATGAAACCGCTTCCGTTTATGTTCGAGAGCGCGAAGAAAACGCTGTAATCCTCGCCGCCGTAAGTGTACGACATATAGTACATAATAATGGAGTCGCCGCTGCCCTTTGCGGTTGTTTCATAGGTCGCGCCGTTTTTCCACTGCGCACCCATGTTCTCAAGGTTCGCTTTCGTCTCTGAAACGTATCTGTTCCATGACGTAGACGAAAATGCTTCATTTGAATACGGTGAGGCGATTGAAACGCAGACTTGGAGCGTGGATTCTTTTGAAATGTATCCGAAAAGAGGGGTCAGCCCCTCGCCCGAATAATCATATTCCTCGTCAATAAGCTGCGCACCGGGTCCGTCAAGCCTTATCCAGTCGGGGTCAAACTCCGCGCCGACTCCGAAGCGCTCGCTGACGTAGCTGTTGCCGTCGAAAACGCCGTTTCCCCAGCGGTCTTTTTTGGTCGATTCACGGTTTGCTCCGAGAAAGACCGCGCCTGCATAAACAATAACAAAAAGTACCGAGAATATGATATTTCGCGTCATATTTTCTCTCCTTAGCGGGTTATTTTTTTAGCGCATTTATGGATTCGATGATCTTGTTCATTTTCTCCTGTGCTTTTGCGAGCTTTGCGCGCTCGTTTTCAACCTGCTGCGCAGGCGCTTTCGCGAGAAATCCGGAGTTGTTCAGTTTTCCCGAAAGGAAGTCGATGTCCTTCTGTGCATTTTTCTTTTCCTTTTCAAGACGAACAAGTTCCTTTTCGGTATCGACCAGCTCGCCCATAGGCATGAACACTCTCGCCGCCGAGGTGACAACGGTAACCATTCCGTCCGCAGCATTGACCTTTTCCGCAATTTCAAGCTCTCCCGCTCCCGCGAGGCGTTCAAAGAATACGCGGCAGGAATCGAACAGCGCGGTATCTGCGGTTTCTATATGCATGGAAACTTTCTTTGAGGGCGGAACGTTAAGCTCGTTGCGCTGAACGCGGATAGCCTTGATAGCGTCGATTATCTTTGTGAACGCTTCCGCTTCTGCGGCGAAATTGAGCTTTTCGTCGTATTCGCACCACTTTGCGATCATTATGCTTTCAGGCTGTCCCGCAACAGGCATGGACTGCCAGATTTCTTCGGTGATGAACGGCATGAACGGGTGAAGCAGCTTCAGAACGCCCTGCATAACGTAAACGAGAACATTCTGTGCGGCTCTCGCGGTTTCTCCGCCCGCGGCGATACGCGGCTTTGTAAGTTCAATGTACCAGTCGCAGTAAACGTCCCAGATAAAGTCGTAGAGCTTTCCGATAGCGATACCGAGTTCAAACGCCTCGATATTGTCGGTAACCTCGCGGATAAGCTTGTTGTAAAGCGTAAGAACCCACTTGTCCTCGATAGGCAGAGTTTCGGGAAGAACCGCCTTTTCCATATCCTCGGGCAGGTTCATAAGAATGTAGCGTGAAGCGTTCCAGAGCTTGTTTGCGAAGTTGCGGGAGGCGGTTACCTTTGTGTCCGTCCAGCGCATATCGTTTCCGGGGCTGTTGCCCGTAACAAGCGTCAGTCTGAGCGCGTCAGCTCCGTATTTGTCGATAACTTCGAGCGGGTCAACGCCGTTTCCGAGCGACTTGCTCATTTTTCTGCCAAGCTCGTCGCGAACAAGACCGTGGATAAGAACGTGAGAGAACGGCTTTACGCCTGTGTGTTCAAGTCCCGAGAAAATCATTCTCGCAACCCAGAACGGAATAATATCATAGCCCGTTACAAGCGTATTTGTCGGGTAGAAATACTTCAAATCCTCGGTTTCTTCGGGCCAGCCGAGCGTTGAGAACGGCCAGAGCGCCGAGCTGAACCAAGTATCGAGAGTGTCCTCGTCCTGAACCATTTTTGCGCCGCACTTCGGGCATACCGAAACGCCGTTCGCATTTATTTCCTCATATCCGCACGCGTCGTTGGTGCAGTAGTACGCGGGAATTCTGTGTCCCCACCAGAGTTGGCGCGAAATGCACCAGTCGCGGATATTCTCCATCCAGTGCAGATAGCCGTTTTCAAAGCGCTGAGGAACATATTTAAGCTCGCCGCTCTTTACAACGTCGATAGCGGGCTGCGCAAGTTCTTTCATTTTTACGAACCACTGTTTTGAGCACTTGGGTTCGACTACCGTGTGGCAGCGCTGGCAGGTTCCGACGTTGTGAACGTGCTCCTCGACCTTTACGAGAAGTCCCTGAGCTTCGAGGTCTGCGACCATAGCCTTTCTCGCCTCATAGCGATCCATGCCCGCGTATTTTCCGCCGTATTCTGCGTTGATAGTAGCGTCGTCGTTCATTACATTGATAACGGGGAGATTATGGCGCAGACCGACTTCGTAGTCGTTCGGGTCGTGCGCAGGCGTAATTTTTACAACGCCTGTTCCGAAGTCCATTTCAACATATTCATCCGCAACTATGGGAATTTCCCTGCCGATGA
>USOZ01000318.1 GCA_900556525.1 uncultured Oscillospiraceae bacterium
ATTTACGATAAATATCGGATAGGAAAAGAAATCCCGCCCTCTCGGACGGGATTTCTTAATAGGGATAGGTAATGTTTAAAATCGTGGAAGATTATTTCGTGAAATCGGGGGTCGGCAGCATGTACTCCAGAACACCCAGTACCGGGAAGAGCAGTGCCAGGAAGCCGAAGTGCGAATTGCCGGTGGAGCCAAACATGTCGAAGCAGAAGATGCACAGTGCTGCAAAAGCGATGACGGTGAATATGATCTTACGGATGAAATTTTTTACTTCGCTACTCATTTTAAAAACTCCTTTTATAATATATTCGAATTGGTTTTTATACTTGTCAGAGATTTAACTTTCTCTTTCTGATATCATAATACTACCGAAAGTCACATTAAGCAAGCGAATAAAATTCATGTATTACATGACGTTTTGTAATGTTAGTTAATTAACTATCAATATTTTCAGAGGCGAATTGACGCACCTACGAATACGGTTATTGCGTGAACCCGGTATCGAAAATGTGGAGAAAACCATGACGTTTCGCACCCCATTAGTCTGCACTGATCGTAGGTGCGATCAGTGATCGTTTTTTAGCCAGGTTTTGCCGGCATCCACCGGTCGCGCTGACGCAACAACCGTATCGGCAATTATTCACTATTAATTATTCATTATTCATTAGGACGGTCACAGACCGTCCCTTTTGCCTTCCCCTGCGGAGCTTGAGGGGAAGGTGTCACCTTGGTGACGGATGAGGTGTTATTAAATCATTGCCGTCAGGCAAAAACATTATTAAAATCGGGCGATCAATGATCGTTTTTTTAGAGGCGATTTTACATTCTACGAATACATTTTTTGCGGTATCCCGACCGGTGGTTATTGACCAAACCGATACATATGTCAACAAAGTAGCGCCTACGGCGCGGATATAATTACACCTCATCTGCCGCAAGCGGTTTTTTAGAGGCGCGTCAGCACTGATACCGATACGGTTTTTGCGTCAGCCCGACCGGTGGGTGCAGGCAAAACCATTACACACGAGCGATCAATGATCGCCCCTACTGTTGCGTAACCTTATGTGATGCGAAACGTGATGGTTTCCACCACTGTTCCGACACCGGGCAAGTGCAATTAATGTGCCCGTAGGTGCGTTAATTCGCTATTAAAAAGACGGAATAGGCAAGCCCGTTCCCTACGAGGTGCGATGTAAAATTCAGCAGCGCACTACTGGGTTGCGAGGCAAATATGGTTTCCTCCGCACTCTCGACACCGGGATACCAGAGATATATGTATAGGTGACTGCCTCAATGCGCCTCTAAAAAAACGGCAAGAAAAAGGATGTCGTGCTGGATTGATCATCCGTTCATCATTAAGGACGCCGATTCGCTGTTTGTGGGGAGGCATTCTCGCGGAAGTTGCGCTATACTTTTCTTCGGAGGAATATAAAAATGGATCAAATCAGAATCGGGAAATTCATAGCCGCCCTGCGAAAAGAGAAAGGTATGATGCAAGAGCAGCTTGGAGAGAAGTTCGGCGCGACCAACAAAAACATTTCCCGTTGGGAGAACGGTAACTATATGCCTGATGTCGAAATGCTGTCGCTGCTGTCAAAAGAATTCGGTGTCAGCATCAACGAACTTGTAAGCGGAGAACGGCTTGCCACAGAGGACTTCAAGAAAGCTGCCGACAGTAATCTTGTGACTGCACTGGATAACAGTACATTTACGCTGAAAGAAAAGATAGCGTTTTTTAAGAAGAAATGGTTGCACGAACATATCTCAACTATCGCCCTGTGCATTGTGGCGTGGATAGGTATTATAATATGGACAGCGCTGAAATTACGAGGAAGCGATGCATATCCGCTTCTGGGTACAATCGGCAGTATGCTTGCCATAATTTTCTATATGGTACTGCGCAACCGCATGATGATATATGTGGAGGATCACGCATATCGGGCAACGCCGGACAAGGAAAGTGAAACGAAGAACTAACATAACAACAGTTTCAAAAGACGAGGGGAAGATTACTTATGTATATTTACAAAACAGAAATTTTAACGGTCAGCACAAAATGGTTTTCGGATAAAGCAAATGAAGGGGACATTTTGATGCTGGATAAGCTGCTAAATGAGAGAGCCGCTGATGGATGGGAGCTTGTAACATACGATTACATGGCAACCTCCTCACAGATAAAAGGTGCGTTTGTCGTTACCTTCAGAAAAGAAAAAGCGTAACTGCAAGTTATATGATGAGAGAAAACCTATGGAGGTACGAAGATGGATAATTGTTGCAGCAAATGCGGCGGAAAAATGGTGACAGGTTACTTGGTGGCAGGAACTTGGCTTGCCGAGTTTACTCCGCTGTGCGACGAAAAGAAACTAAAGCGCAGGCACTTAAAAGTGCTTTGCGATACCTGTGTTGAGTGCGGAAGCATTGAAAATATCCGTGCAGAAAAAGCGGATGCGCTAAAATGAACTCCCAATTACAATACCAACGGCAAGCAATAAAAGCAGAATTTATACTATGCCCTGTCTGCGGCAACAAAACAAGGGTACAGATACGGGAGGATACAGAGCTAAAGAATTTTCCTCTGTTCTGTCCCAAGTGCCATAAGCAGACCTTGATAAATGCAAAGCAACTGAATATCACAACAG
>USOZ01000319.1 GCA_900556525.1 uncultured Oscillospiraceae bacterium
GTCCAGATTTGACAGCGGCTCGTCAAGAAGGAAATAGTCGGCTCTCTTTACAACGGCTCTCGCCAATGCCACTCTCTGGCGCTGTCCGCCGGAAAGCTCCGACGGTTTATGACCCGAGCGCATTGAAAGACCTACCTGCATAAGCGCAGTTTCCGCCCGTTCAAGCGCTTCACGTTTGTTCATTCCGCGATAGATAAGCGGAAGAGCTGTGTTTTCGGCAGCGGTCAGCGCGGGAAGAAGATTAAATCCCTGAAATATAAAGGCAATTTTGCGATTGCGCACCATTGCTTGACGACTTGGACGAAACCTCGAAACTTCCTCACCGTCGAGAAAATATTCTCCGGAGGTCGCATTGTCAAGGCAGCCAAGAATGTTCATAAGGGTTGTTTTTCCCGAGCCGCTCGCACCTGTTATTGCGACAAATTCACCCGGCGCAATGTGAAGCGAAACGTCAGTCAGCGCTTCGACTGCACCCGCTCCTGTATTGTAAAGCTTACATATCTTTTTTGTTTTTATCATTCTCCCTGCTCCTTTCTTCATAATAACAGCAGGGAGATTCAACCGCGTTAGTGATTACTGTCCGCCCCTCAAGGCAGCAGTATCCGTCGCATTGATGCCTGCAGTTACGGATGCATACAATCATATTCATAGCGTTACCGACCTTTCGTTTTATGCAAACATATTTTGCGGCAAAATTTTTTAAATATTCAGTCATATTCCGCCTTTTTCGGTAAATGCTAGGAGTGTTAGTTCATGAAAGGCAGGGTAAAAATATGAAAAATTCAGTTAAAGCCGCAATCATCGCAGTGATAGTCGGGGTTGGAATATATGCGACCGCGTCTATGGAGGGCAGGGTGAATGCCGCTCTTAAAGAGGTAACTACTATAAAGATGAACCGCACGGCATTTCGCAAATCTGTCTCCGCGCGCGGCAGCTTATACAGCGAAAATGATGTATGGTATGTTGCGGCGGCTGTCGACGAGAGCGACATTGGCGAGGTTGCCGTAGGACAGCCTGTTGCAGTTACGGGAACAGCCTTTGCGCAGACTCTTGACGGAACTGTTGACAGCATTTCCGACACAGCGGCTTCGGAAAACGGGAAAACGCTTGTCGGAGTTACAATAAAGCTCGGCGAGGGCGGAGATTATCTGAAGAACGGCTATTCCGCGCAGGGCAGCATATTTGTTGACGAGGCGAAGCTGCTCAACACTTTGCCGTACGACGTGATACGTCAGGACGACGCGGGAGAGTATGTCTACGTTTACGACAATAACAAGGCTGTCATGAAAAGGATTGAAACAGGCGTTGAGCTTTCGGACGAAACCGAAATCGTTCGCGGCATTTCCGAACAAAGCGAGGTTATCGTCATGCCCGACGAGGTTACGGATAATGCGCTTGTGAGAAAGGAATGACCCATGAACACTATAAGAAATGCGGTTCGCGGCGGGCGCTCCGTACTTACCGTCGCGGGCATTGCGATAGGCGTGTTTGCAATCGTGCTTATTTCTGTACTGAGTGAAACGGGCTCGGCGAAAATTTCTCAGGCAATGACTGATATGGGAATAAACTCGGTCATGGTTCAGGCACAGTCCGATTACGATTCCGACCTTTCCGATGACGATATCGAGGTGCTTTCTCATATCGGCGGGGTACGGAAAGCTATGCCTCTCATGGGCAGTTACACCGAAAGCCTGCTTTGCGGACAGACCGACGACTGCATGGTATGGGGCGTGAACGATGAGGCACGGGAGATAATTTCGCTCACCGCTAAGCACGGCAGACTTATAAGCAAAGGCGACGTTGACGGCGAGAAAAAGGTCTGCGTCGTAGACGAGGACCTCGCGGTCGCCGCTTATGGCAGAAGCAATATTGTCGGAAAAACGATACGTTTGTACCTCGGCGGTGAATATCACACATTTTCCGTGACAGGTGTTGCGCGTTCGGGCGTTTCGTCGCTCCAGAATATGCTTTCGGGGATAATCCCAAAATTTGTGTATATTCCGTACACAACTATGCAGGAGATCACGGGCAAAAAGAATTACGATAAAATCGCGGTTCTGACCGAGCCGACGGCGGATTCCGAAGCAATTTCCGACAGAATAACTCAGGGACTTTCGCGCAATCGCGCCGAGGACGAGGGAATAAGCGTGAACAATCTTCAGCAGCACAAATCCCAGCTCGACGGTATTTTATCCACGATAAAGCTGCTGCTTTCGCTTGTTGCGGGAATTTCGCTGCTTGTTTCGGGGATAACTGTCATGACGACAATGCTTGCAAGCGTCGGTGAGCGAAAACGTGAAATAGGCATAAAAAAGGCGATCGGCGCGAAAAACAGCTCGCTTGCGGTTGAATTTATGCGCGAAAGCCTTGTTATAACGACAGCGGGCGGAATTATGGGAATCGTTCTCGGTTTTCTTGTGTCACTTATCGGGTGCGCGGTGCTTGGAATGACTATGCAGGCGGACGTTGCGCTTATTGCGGCGGCATTTGCCGCGGCGGTGCTTGTCGGAGTAACATTCTCGGTTTCCCCCGCCATGAAAGCGGCTTCAATGTGCCCCGTTGAAGCGCTCAGAGAAAATTAAGGAAGCGCTGAATAAATCGCGGCACGCATCTTACTTGCATATTTTCCGTCTT
>USOZ01000320.1 GCA_900556525.1 uncultured Oscillospiraceae bacterium
CCGCACGGAGCGGCGGCCGCCAGAGAGTAAACGTTTATCACCAGAACGGCGGAAAACTCGCCGCAGCGATACGTCTGCTCAACGAGCATATCCCCTCTTTTAAGGACATCTGCCTGCCGCAGGCGGCTATCGACCTTACTAAGGAGCTGAAAGGTCTTATCCTTGTAACAGGTCCTACGGGTTCGGGTAAATCCACTACCCTTGCGACAATGGTAGACCAGATAAACCAGACCCGCCCCTGCCACATTCTTACAATAGAAGACCCTGTTGAATATGTATACCAGCCGAAAATGGCGACGATACATCAGCGCGAGATAGGGACCGACGTTCCGAATTTCGACTATGCGCTGCGCAGCGGTCTGCGTGAAAACCCCGACGTTATCCTTGTCGGCGAAATGCGCGACTATGAAACCATCCAGCTTGCGATAACTGCGGCTGAAACGGGTCACCTCGTACTCGGAACGCTCCATACGACGGGCGCGGCTCAGACTATAAACCGTATTATCGACGTATTCCCGTCCGACGTTCAGAACCAGATTCGCTCCCAGCTTTCGGGAAATCTGCGCGGCGTAATCTCGCAGATGCTCGTTCCCATGAAGAATATCGAAAGAGGAAGAACCGCTGCGTTTGAAGTTCTTATCAACAACGACGCTTCCGCGAACAATATCCGCGCGGAAAAGGTTCATCAGCTCGAACAGGTAATGGCTTCAAACGCGTCTATCGGTATGAGAACAATGAACGAGAGCTTAAAGCGCCTTGTCCGCGACGACGTTATCTCCAGAGAGACAGCGCTCATATACAGCCCTGACAAGGACGAACTCCGCAAGATATTCTAATGGCTTCTAAAGCGCTTTTACGGACAGCAGGGTGGTTTTTCGCCCTGCTCCTGTTTTTGGAACAATTTTGTATTCCTGCGGGGGCGGTTTCGCGCACAAATCTGCTGCGGACAACGCTCAATCCCGACGCATATTCGCTTTTTGAAATAAACGGCTATACCGTGACCGCGCGCGGGAAGTATTCCGACGACAGGCTTGCGAAAATTTCCATTTCCGCAGGCGACATAGGCTCGATGAACTTCTCTTCGCACGCCGACGGCAGCTATGAAGCCGAATTTACGGTAAGCTCGGTAAGCGACTCGTCCGTACTTGCGCTAAAGTTCAATTCGGGAGTGACTATATCCTATCCGCTGTATTCCGACGAAAACGGGTTGTATTTCCCGCAGAACGGGCTTGCGGAAGAAAACCGCCTTGTCCTTGAAAAAATCCACGACGCGCCAAAACTGGCGGCGGGATATTACCTTACTGCCTCGGGAGAAGCCGAAAAAATCGCCGAAGTTCAGCGGCAGATAAAGCAAATATCCGACTCGGTCACCGACGGACTTGAAAGCGACTATGATAAGGCACGGGCGCTCGCGGAATATGTCGCGGCTCACGTCAGCTATGACGTGGACGCGCGCAACGAGAGCGTTACCGAAGAGACCGTTTCGATCGAACATACGCTCAAATACGGCAGGACGGTCTGCATAGGCTTTGCAAACCTGTACTGCGCGCTGCTTCAGGCGCAGGGGATCGACGCGGTGAACATTAAAGGCGGAAGCACGGGAGGCGGAGTGACTTACGCGACGCTTACCGACGGGATCCAGAACCACGAATTCACGGCGTTTTTCTGCGAGGCGCAAAATCGCTGGGTCTGGGTGGACAGCTGCTGGGACGGCAGCGGCATTTATCAGAACGGGGAGTTTCTCGGCAATATACAGCACGAAAAATACTTTGATATAACCGACGAGGCGCTTTCCTTTGACCACAGGGCGGATTACGCCGAGCGCAGGGATTTCTTTAACGCGCAGGCGGCTGAACAGCCGAAAGAAACCGAGCAGACAGAAGTTACAACGACCGCTGCCGAAACGACTGTCCCCGAAAGTGTACCTGAAACGACAACGATCGCCGCTTTAACCGAACAAACCGCGGGGAGCACAGAAAATTCCACAAAAAACGAAAAAACGGAGTCTGAAACTCCGCTTATCATCACAATAGTCCTGCTCAGCGCGGGAATTGCCGCGCTTGCAATATTTATTTTTCATGGAAGGAAAACAAAAAATGGTAGTAATCGAACTTGAAAACGGAAAAAAGATTAAGCTCGAGCTTTATCCCGAAACGGCGCCCGAAACGGTCAGAAATTTTGAGGAGCTGGTTGAAAAAGGCTTCTACAACGGGCTGACATTTCACCGCGTTATCAGCGGATTTATGATTCAGGGCGGCTGCCCAAACGGCAACGGTACGGGCAATTCCGGCACGCATATCAAGGGCGAATTCCTCGCTAACGGCGTTGTGAACAACCTCAAGCATACGCGCGGCGTGCTTTCTATGGCGCGTGCTGCCGACCCGAACTCGGCAAGCTGTCAGTTCTTCATCATGCACGAGGACGCGCCCTATCTCGACGGCAACTATGCGGCTTTCGGCAAGGTGATCGAGGGCATGGACGCGGTTGATGAGATCGCGACCTGCGAAACCGACTATTCCGACAAGCCCCTAAAGCCTGTCGTTATGAAAAAGGTCACGATCGAGGAATAAGGAAGTGCTGATTAAATCGGGTATGCAGATTGCGCAGACAGATTTTTCGTAGCGGAAGCCGC
>USOZ01000321.1 GCA_900556525.1 uncultured Oscillospiraceae bacterium
TAACTTTTATCGGCTTATGCTTTGCCGAGCCCGCCGAGCCGACCGTGGGAGAAGATACGGAAGCAAGTGAATAAAAAGCGAACCGCAGCGAAAACAACCGCTGCGGTTCGTGAGTTTTTATCCCGTTCAGCCGCAAGAAATTACTCCTCTGCGGCGGTCAGGTTTTTTGCGATTTCGACCGTCTCTGCAAAATCGGTATTCAAGTACATCATGTACTGAGTCAGGTTATCCTGATAGGCAATAGAACAAACATCCCCTTGCTCTATTACAAAGACCGTTAACCCGTTTACAGACAATTCCTCGGCTTGGCTGTAACTTGTAGTATTATGGAAATCAACCGGAGGAATGATTTCTTCTGAATAGAACCTACTGACAGACACTTGTCCGGACAATTTTTTTGTTCGGTATGACAAGGATATGGATTTAAGATTCTCGGTATTATCTTCAAGTATATTGCTATAAATACAGTCACTTGATAAAAACATTGCCGGCAGTTTCAAGTCGGAAATATCGTGCTTCCCGAGCTCGGCGGCAATCTCCGTTCCGGGTATTCCGCTTTCATCCTTTTGCTTGTCGAAATGAACCTGTATGTGATTCTCATAGAAAGATATGGCGCTGTTCTTCACTTTTTTGTTAGTGGCGACGGTTGCTATTCCCGTGGTGACGAGCAGCAGTGCGATAGTAGCGGCTATTATCAGCAGGTTCTTTAGCTTGCCGTTGAAGCGTGACTTTTTTAGCTTGTCGGCAGCAGGCGGTTCTGTGATTTTGTCATTGCCTGCGATGTCGGCTTTTTTCTCCTTGCCGCCGTCTGCCTCCGCTTTGCTGATATAGTACAGGCAGTATTCTATAAGGTCCGGATCCATTTCGGAGTCGTCCTTTTGCAGTTCTTCTTCAATTATATTTTCGAGCTCTTCGACGGTGAGCTCAAGGGAGTCGTCATTCAGGATTTTCAAGAGTTGTTTTTTTGTCATATAAATTCCTCCTTACTTATATAGTCTGCGAATTTCAAAAATGTTACGGAAAAATTTTAAATTTTTTGTTTCTCTATCTCTTTTTTCACCATATGCACTATCTTTTTCCGCGCTCTGAAGAGCTTTTGCCGGACATTTGTCTCGGAAAGCCCGTGCCTGGCAGCGATATCTCTTACTCTCATATCCTCCATATAGTAATCCTCGACCAGCGAGCGCTCGTCTGCCTTGAGCCGATTCAATATATTGTCCGTCATTTCGTCTATCAGCTCGTCGGAAACATCATTGAGCTGCGGCATTTCGACGGCAGAAATTTTCAGCGCGGTTTCATACTGTATTATTTTGTTTATGTGCTCTGCTTCTCTCGCTTTGTTTTTGTATTCGTCAATTATCTTATTGTTCGCAACGCGGGTCAGCCAGGCCTTGGGATTTTTTATCTCTTTACCTGCGCGTCTGGCCTCGAGCAGTGCCATGAACACATCCTGAACGCAGTCCTCGACACAGTCGGGGCAGTCTTTAAGCTGAAAGTTGCAAAAGCTTTTTATGTATTCTCTGTAAAGATGCCAGATCTGCATACACTCTTCCGTAATTTCATCTTTCTCCAAATTAACCAATTTCAAATCATCCCCTATATTAATGTCCGATTTTTCGGCACCGTGACTTTATTATACTACAGTTTGTGCAAGCGGGCAATAACACGGGAAAATATGTTTTTTAATTTGCGGCTTTTGACAGAAATGCGGGAGTGCGCCCCCTACCGCCGAGCGAGTCGGAGACTCTCGAAAAAATACAAAAAAATTCAAAAAAACTGTAACATTTTCAGTTTTTGCAGACTATATATATAGGACGTTCAATAAGTTGAAAATCCGCATTTTTGCACGTTTTATCTACACTTTTGCATTTGCGGTTTTCCGAAGCGGCGTTTTGCGCTATAATTTTTGCACACGGCAGACAACTGCCCCCGTTCAGCCGCATTGTATACTTAATTTGACAACCTCAACTCTCAACTCCTATAAAAGTGCAGCGGCAGGGGGACACCCTCTGCCGCTGTGCGCCCTCTCGGGATACGAGAATAACAATATTCGAGCCGGAAAAGAACAGCAGCCGCTTTGCGGGCAGTTCAATTTGCAAAAAAAACAAAATGATTGACTTGATAATTGCTTTACGGTATAATGAAGCTGTAAAAAGCGGAATTGAGAATATTTAATATATTGCCACAACTGTGCGGAGGATGTGATTCCAATGGTTTGACCGACCTTTTGCAAAGGCAAAACAGCGCAAAAGAATCAGAAGGCTTCAATGTCCAATCTTTTAATTATGGTGAGTCGGATACAGTTGCGCATGTAATAGCACATAGAGATATTACTGCTGAATTGAGTGTATCTGATATTTTGCTAAACAATAATTCATATTCTGGAGGTAATAGCAATGAGTCCTTTAAAAATGGGTCCATTAGAACAGGCCTTTTGGCTGATTATTATAACGATTGGGACAGTGCTGACGTATTTCGGTTGGGCATTTATAGGGATAGTTGGCAAAATAATGGAATGGTTCGCTTAAGCGAAGCCACTAATGAGCAAGACCGACTAAACAACAGCAAAAACCGAACGGTGGTCGTTATCGGCATCGGACCCGGAGAATCCGAGCCTA